>NZ_CAKVZK010000015.1:0-5059 GCF_934835585.1 Clostridium sp. AF02-29
TTTATTGTGGATAACTGCTCTTATATTTCAATTTTGAGTTTCGCAATTACCTAAATAGGCATTAATTTCTTCATTTTTACATATTTCCTTAAATGTCAAACTTGTCTCTCCTTTTAAATTTCAAAAACGCCATCGGCATTCCTTCTGCGGGATACGAAACAAATAGGTAACCCCGCCCAAATCAATACCTGCTCTCGGAAAGCTCCCCCGGGAAGCTTTCCAGATCAGAATAACAAATTTAAGAGAGTGCAACTATCTAATTTATGTAAAATTCATAAGTATCTATGTAAAATAAAAGCATCTTCAGAGCTGAATCTGGGTATTCCAAATTCAGCTCTGAAGATGCTTTGAGTCCTCTATTCTTCCTTTTTTTCATCTGCTTCAGCAGTTCTTCCGATACTCCATCCAGCAGATAATTCTTATGTCCGCTTCTCCCTGGCTGCTTCCGCCTTTTTGTGCGGCACCGGCAGCTGACTCTTTCCGGTGTGCGGCAGTCTCACCGTAGACACCGGCTCCGTGGGAACAGAAGACCGAGCCGCTTGGGTTTGCCAAATCCGCATCCGGATCATAACCGGCTGCTTCGATGACCTCTTCCTCATTATGGCAGGGTCCATATCCATCCAGGGATGAAACCGGTGCACGGCCGGTAAGTATCGCCTGTCCATCCTCCAGAACCGGTCCTTCAAAAACCGCAAACCGGCGTTCCAGATCCGTCATTGCACGTCCTACCATCTTGTCCGGTATCGTCAGATGAAATGCATAAAATGGCTCCAAAAGCATCGAATGTGCCTGCATCAGACCATGACGGATAGCCCGGTAAACCGACTGACGGAAATCACCGCCATTCAAGGTATTCACAGGCAATTTTACTACCTGTTATGATACCATGAATGGCGGGGATTGTAAAATTTTATCATCGGTTGATGAAATTCAGTACCACCACAAGCAGCAGCATATGAACTGGATAAAATGCATAACAGAGATACTGGAATGGTTTACTGTGGTAGCCCTGTCTGCCGCGGTACAGCCAGATGGGGATCAATGCCAGAAGCGCAAGCCCCTGCTGGCACAGTTCAAATTCCATGCCAAAGAGCTGAACCGGATACATCAGACCGCCCAGCAGTTCCACATTCAGCCAGTATAGGGCAGCCAGCTGTCCCAAGAAGCACCACCATTTCCGCCCATGGAGGAAATAGAACACAAATACCGTCAGAACACCGGCCCCGTAGTAATCCACCATGCAAAGAGTTCCCAGTACCAGACCTGCCAGCACAACCAAAACGCACACCAGCAGATACATCCAGGTTTTTCCTTTTTTCCGTACCTGTTCCATAAGCCAGACACCTAAAAGGCTCAACAGGAATGTCCAGAGGACATTCTGGTGAACCGGATAAAACCAGGTACCGCCGTACATCAAATCAAAGGGAATTTCTGAAAGCACTGCAAACAGCAGCATCCGAAGGATGTACTTTTTAAAGCTTCTGGTGTGGAAGTACCCCTCCACCGCCATAAAAGCGAAGATAGGAAATGCCACTCTTCCGGCACAGGTAAGCCACTCCTTAGCAGGAAGAAGCGTCGCCCAAAGGTGATCCATCAGCATAAGCGTCATGGCGATGATATGCAGGACAGCTGCAGTAAGTTCAAAGTTTTTTGAAGCAGATGAATCCATTCAGTTCTTGTTCCTTTCCTATTGCATTTCTATCGTATAATTATAGCTGTATGTGTGAACATAAAGCATATTGTCCTGAGGCACCAGAAGATCCGGCTGTTTTTTCAGCTCCAGGCTTGCAATAACCTCACCGGTGTGAAGGTTGAGCTGATAAAGATAATCCTTTTCCGAGGTAAAACCATACCCGCAGATAATAACATCCTTTTTTACAATAAAATTCATGGTGTTGCAGGTCTGATCCCCACTTCGCCAAAGAAGCTTGTTATTTTCCAGATCATAGGCAAACATAAAGCAGCTATCCGGCTGTGCGTAACCATTTGTCACACTGATGCCATAAAAGATATCATCCAGGAGGCAGGCATTATTGCCGTTGATATACCATTTATCCGTTGGATACTCCAGCACATACAGACAATTCCCGGAAATATTTTCATAAATATACAGCGCATCCCCGGACCAGATATACTGATATTCATCATCATAGAAATTATTCCATTCCTTTCCGACCATAGGAAGGGATAACTGTTTGCTTTCATACCATTCGTTCGCAAAATCGATTCCATTTTCCTCTTCCGACACAATTTTTAACGTTAACGGTGAAACTGCATCTCCCTTCGGATGAATCTCCCCAACTCCGGATAAGTCAATGGTGATATACTTAGTTTCAGGAGCCGCATTTTCCCCTTCCCCTGCATCCTCATTTTGAATCAATACGGACTCCTCACCGGTCTCCCGGACACTTTCTGCAACACTTGACTCATTTTGCATCGTATAATCCATGTCCTTCTTGCCACAGCCAGCCAGGGTAAGCAAACAAGTCCACACAATCATAAAAGTTAGAAGTTTTTTCATATATATCCATTCCTCTATGCTCAAAAAGATGTTATCACTTTGGATGAACTTTCTTCTGAGCCATTTCTATTTGAACACGTTGAGAAGTTACCTTAACTTATCTCTATATCAAAACATGCCCGGCAGTTTCGCCGCCAGGAATAATCCAGCACCAAATGAGAGCAGATTGGCCACAAAGGAATACAGGATATAATATGCATCCTCCTTTTTCTTTTCTGATAGCCTCTTAAGAATTGTGCAATACAACACTGCCTCCAGAGCAAATACAATCAGCTCAAAAAGTACATAGAAAAATGTAAATGCAAGAGGGCCGGAATTATAATTAATCACATTGAGCAGCACATTTAAGATAATTTGCGTAATAATGTTGACAACAGCCAGAATCAACAGCTGTTTTTTCTGTCTGAAACCAAACAGCAGCGCCACCAGCATTTCGATTAAAATAGTAAGGACGATCCTTGCCCCAAGAGCCAGCATCTCCTGCCGGTAATTATACGAACGGTAGGCCTCAATCCGCTCATTGGTACTCAAATCATCATTGTATTCCACCGAACCGATATCCACACCATCCATATCCACTGTATAATACGTATCAAATGCATAACGAGCATAAATTCCACTGGATACAAAGGTTTCCGTTTCCGGATAATACAGAAGAATTTTAAAATCATCCGGCGGATAATAGGTCCATGCAAGCTCTTTGCTTTCACTTACCTTCCAGCTCCGCTGCAGAAAATAGTATCCATCCGGATCCTTGTAATTCACAAAGATCTCCCAGATATCAGGATCCATGTACTCTTTCTGGGCACTCTCCGTTCTTCCATCCCAGGCACTTGCCGGACCGGTAGATTTCTCCTTCGACAGCAAAGTTCCATAACAGAGCTCATCCCCCATATGCTCAAACTGAATCCGAACAGAGGCCTTTGGTCCCATATCGGCATTGGCTGTCATCGGAAATGCTGAAACTGCCATTATCATACACAAAAGCATTATAAAAACAAGACTGTATTTTCTATTTTTCATATCGAAAGCCTCCCTTCAGATATTTTTATTCTGGTGAAGAATCTCTTCGGTATTCTTGCTGCAAAATACTACATCCGATGGGAATCATCTTCCATCTTGTAAACAAACAGGCGGTTCATCCCCTCCTGCCATGGGTATTCAAATTCCAAACGATTCCCAATTCATCACATATTCTTTTTCTCCTGTGAATTCGTCCATCCCTTCACTCTGAATAGTAAATCCTTCTCGTTGATAAAAAGACATTGCCCTGACATTCTTCTGGTATACCTTTAACTGTAATCTGTCTTTTTTATCCTTGATGTAATCCAACAACATTTTACCTATGCCACGTGACTGCATTTCGTCAGAAACAAAAATACCTTCTATGTATTCATCATTTATTCCTATAAAGCCTTGAATCATTTTATCATCTTCATACACATAAACTTCCGCCTGTGGCAGCATTTCCTTCACGAATTCATAGTTGCTTATCCAGTATTGTTCAGAAATAAAAAAATGTGCTTTCAGATTAGTTTTCAACCATATGTCAGCAACTCTGTTTATATCTGCCTTCTGCAACTTTCTAATCATAACGATTATTCTCCATCCAACCTGATTATAACACGATTAACTCATTACGATTTACCTATCTGTACTCAATAATTTCTTCGAAAGCTTTCCTTGGTCTTTTAGCCGGAGCTTCATTGGCAAAGCCAATCGCAACAATTCCTGTCAATTGGCTGTCTGTTCCGATAAAATCCATCAGCTCATTATAGGCAAAACAAGTATTGGCAATCCATAAGGTGCCCAATCCATATCCCGTTGCTGTCAGAATCATATTTTCAATCGCCGCACCTATGGACAGTGAATCACATATTTCAACAATTCGCTTTTCATTTTCAATACTTGCAAATGGAGTATGCTGGTTGGTATTAAGCACTGCTATAAGGCATGGGGCCTCCTGCATGATTCTAACGGTATTCTCAGCATCCGGTATGGCAAATGCCCATTCCGGCATAAGTTCATGGGTCATTTTTTCTGAATTTATACCATGACGCATGACATCAACCAGTTTATCTTTTTCTTTCCCCTGATATACAATAAATTTCCAAGGCTGCCTGTTTTTAGCAGATGGTGCAAGGGAAGCACTGTATATGATCTCGTCAATTAACTTCCTTTCGATCTCATCTGGCTTATATTTTCTTATACTTCTTCTATTCTCAATTTCACGTATCATAGATTTCTCTCTCCTTTAGAACCTTGCCCTCAAGACTCATCTTCTCCTATGATTTCCAACCTATCCATCCCAACATGACATTTCAGGAAAAGCACCTCAACACCTGCTGCCTTTGCCTCGTGAAGTGCAGCGCCAAATTCGGGATGCGTTTCCGTATTCGGTCTGACTTCACTGATGCCTTCCATTTGAATCACAAATGCTATCAAACATTTATATCCTTGTCCGCACGCAGCTGCAAGTTCCCTTAAATGCTTAACTCCTCTTTCCGTCGGGGCATCCGGAAAATATCCAACTCCGTC
>NZ_CAKVZK010000015.1:5069-58632 GCF_934835585.1 Clostridium sp. AF02-29
GACTTCCATTAGATATTTTTGCTTTCCTTTTTCCATATAGAAATCCATCCGGCTATTTCCAAAGGTATACTCTGGTTTAATATAATCATACCCCTGTGTCATCAGCCATTCTTTTACCACTTTATTCGGTGCCTGAGAATCAATGTTAACCCATATCTTATTCTTCTTAACTGCAATCAAATCATAGCGAGTCTTTCGATTTGGATTCTTTTCTATGCAATCTTCCAAAATCACTTCCGCCCCCCGCAGCAGTAATTCACGACAACGGCCCGTATTCTTTACATGAACCGATTCTACCTCTTCCGAGCCATCAATCTTTACCCGCGCAATAAAACGATTGGGACGTTCTATGAAAATTGCTTTCACTATCTTATCATATTTCATGTGACGTTTCCTATTATATGTACTGAAACATTCATTTTACACGATTGGATTCACTGGCAACGTCCTGTGCTTTGCAGTATAATAATCACAATCAATTCGAATAAAACTAAAAGCGGAGGCATCGCTTCCATGTTTGTCGGAACCTTTGCTACGATTGCCTGGGAAGTTATGGGACATCCGTTCGGTCTGGCAACCATCCTGGTTGCAGTTCCGGGTTCATTCCTTACCCTGATCGTTGTCTCCTTACTGACCCAGAAAGAAAATCAGATGGGCTGCCGTGCCAATGTACGGCAGCCCATCTGGCATCATTCTATCAGCCCTTTCGCTACCTCTTTCAGTTTCTTAGCCGACTCCACCAGCTTCTCCGCCTCTTCCTCACTCAATGCAATCGGTACATGCGTCTCCACACCCCCGATTCCCACGATCGCCGGCATACTCAGCGTGATATCTTCGATGCCGTACTCCCCGTGCATCATCGCAGACACCGGCAGAATCGAGCGCTCATTGCGGACGATACACTCGCAGATACGTTTTACCGACATCGCAATTCCGTAATACGTCGCCTGTTTTTTCGAAATAATCTCGTAAGCACTGTTTTTGACCTTCTCCGCGATCGCGTCCATCGCCGCATCGTGGTTAAAATGCCCGCGCATCTCGCAGAACTCGTTCAGCGGAATGCCCGATACATTCGTACTGCTCCACGCCGCGATCTCGCTGTCCCCGTGCTCGCCGATAATAAAAGAATGCACACTCCGGCTGTCCACGCCCAGGTGTTCGCCCAGCGCGTATTTGAGCCGCGCCGTGTCAAGCACCGTCCCCGAACCAAGCACCCGTTTCTCCGGCAGCCCACTCAGTTTCAATGCCACATACGTCAAAATATCCACCGGATTCGATACGATCAGCAGAATCCCGCCAAAATCGCGTTTTACAATCTCCGGGATGATACTCTGATAAATTGCCGTATTCTTCTGCACCAGGTCAAGCCGCGTCTCCCCCGGCTTCTGGTTCGCCCCCGCCGTGATAATGATGATCGCCGCGTCCGCCGCGTCGTCATACGTGCCCGCGTAGATCTTCATCTGCCCTGCAAACGGAATCCCGTGCGCGATATCCTTCGCCTCGCCGTCCGCCTTTTCCATATTCACATCTAACAGAACCAGCTCGGAAAATAACCGGCTCTGCATCAGTGTAAATGCCGTTGCTGAACCCACAAATCCGCACCCGATGACTGCCGCTTTTCTTGGATTTACCTCTCTGCTCATACGCTCATTTCTCCTTTTTTCTCCGGCTTATACTACATGTCCATGTTTCTAGCATCCGCTCTCTGCATATGGACAAGCATACCTCTAGCCTCTCCTGCCATTCATATGTATTGTGCCGCTTACAAGAAGGAGTATACATGCTTTGGGACGTTTTTTCAATTGTTTAAACAACGGAAATAGAAACTACCACACTTTCTGTTCATCCGATGACAATGTGATCTACCAGCAAAGAGGAGCTTCCATCATGTATTTTTCTGTACAGTCCCGCTGCTTCGATCCTGCCGCAATCTATTTATGGTCCGCAAAAAGGCGCTTCCAGGGAAGATATCGTAAACATGGATCGCTGGATGCAGGCATCCGCCCGGAAGAATCTGAGCGATACGGTGGAACAGGTGATGCGGGTGGTTCGGCGGTTTTCGTAAAAATTGGAAACAAAGAATGTGCTGATAATCGAGTAGGAGGGAGTGATTAGCTCCCGTCCTCTCACACCACTTATCCCGACTTTATGATTATCCGGAATTCTGGCAGAATACTCCGTTTTTCTGTGAAAATATATCAAAAAAGTCGGGATAATCTTTTACATCAAACCATAAAGCTTCTTAAGTGTTTCTTCTGTGAAATATGTAAATTTATTTTCCATTTATTATATGTTGTGTAAATCGTGTTTTTGGTGAAATTCATACGTACCTTTCTTTATCTCGTGAAAATCCGGTGTTTTTCTATCAGCATAAAAAAGCAGCAGGATTTTCTCCTGCCGCTTTAAAATCTATTTATTTTTTCGTGTGCTTATAAGAGTTTTCTGCGCTCCATACCGTACAAACGCCGAAATCATTATGGCTTACAATGTTGGATCCGATGCCACCCTGTTCTCTATCCATTCCAGAAACATGGTTATATACGAGTTTTCCAAACGGATATGCTGTCATTGACCAACAATGACCGATGCCGATTTCCCAATCGTTATATTTACTTAAATCCACATGATTTTTATCCGGAACATCGATGCTGCTTGCAATGTATATGCATTCTTCACAGTGCGTTACTTCACGTCCGTCAATTTCGAGTACGCCCCGCTTATTTACATAATATCCATCCGGGGTCACGGTATCTGCAAGAAGATAGCCTTCATCATTCAGCGCAATCGCCTCTACATCTGTGTTATCATAGCCTAAAAAGTACCAACCACCATGCACACGGGTCCAACGAGAGCCAACGACATCCTTCATGTAAATGTTGGTGACACCATTGTTCCACTCCGGCCTTGAAGTGTCGATTTTTCCGAAATACTGTGTATCTGTTCTTCCACGATACAGGTAATCCAGAATTTCCTTCGATGATGGTCTATTGACCTGCAGCCTGTGCTACCGCAGCACCTATGGTCTGTACGACACCATTTATGGTCCACTGACCATCGGCATTTACATCATATCCATCCGGGGTCTTCCCATTTGTTACGATGTATCCGTTCGGAGCGAAATAGTAGCACTCTGAAATTCCATCCTTGTTTCCATCGATCCACTGCCAGCCATCGTGATACCAGGTTGTTCCTGTGGCATTTGTTCCATACCACCATCCTGTTTCATTCTTCTGCCATCCGACCGGGTTATCCGCAAACACCGGAACAACCATGATGAGTGATAATGTAAGCGCAGATAACGCGATTAACTTCTTTCGTAACTTCATCGTTTTCTTCTTTTTACTGCTTTTTTACGTTCTCATAGCCATTCTCAGTCTCTACGACCATTACACCAGGTGCTGAGAAATAAATATATGAATCACTACTGATGGCGGTTCTATTCGAACTTGTGCATTTAAACACGATGTAGCCCATCTCATTCACACCTGCATAATGGTACGTATCTGTGACTCCGCCAAATCCAGGAAGCCACTCGGTATCTGTCAGCGTCTTGGTTGCCGGGTCATACACGATCTTCATGGAAAACGAGTAAGTGCCAATATTGTATGCATAGGTTCCACTATAGACATCGGTTGCCGGAGCCTGTGAATTTGTGACCGTGTCGTTTGACGTATTTGCCGTCACGGGTTCTGTGCTTACGTTCTTCGTCTTTACTGCTCCTCCTTCCGTCCATGCCCCATCACCGTTTACTACATATCCATCCGGGGTCGTGGTATTTGAAAGCATATAGCCGCTGCCATCAAAGTAATAGCATTCTGCAATGCCATCCTTATTGCCATCGATCCACTGCCACTGTGACTTCGGGTAAGCGCCATTATCCTCTTGCCACCACCAGCCTTTTGAATTCTGCTGCCACTGACCAGCGAGTGCAGTCGTTGCTGTGCCCATCATCATGGCTACAATCATTGCAGATGCGATTAGTTTCTTTCTTATCTTCATATTCATCTCTCCTTTTTTTGAGTATTTTGTTTTTCTTACTTATTATCTTACAAACGGATAATGGTTTAAAGGGTGATCTGTTTTTAGGATACGTATTTTTAAAGAAATTAACCTTTTTCCTTTACCATGCAGCGTTTCTTGAAAAACGAGATACCGTAGCAGAAAATCTGATCGTAGTCATCCTCATATTCCTTTGCATACATCCGATCATCGATCTGCTGCAAAGCCGTATCGCAATCCTTCTCCAGGTTTCCCAGGGTCTTTGTGTACTTCGCTTCGAAGATCGCAACGCGCGCATTGATGGGATCATAAACGACCACATCGCTTCGCCCTTCTCCATGCTCCTTATTGGAGTCCACCATATATCCAGCGCCTGTAAAAATGCCCGCGAGAAATGCGTGGTAGAAGTCCTCCCGATAGTCATGATAACTGATGGTGCGCCGGAGCAGGGCATTCATCTCCCTGTTAATACCTTCACTGTCACCACTAAAGACGGCATCAAACAGCGCATTTCGATTCCACTTCTTCGCGCTGTCATCAAACCATTTGATGACCGTTGTTTCGAAAATCTCGTTAATTTCTGCATTCGGAATCATGAGGGCTACCATACCGTCTGGAACTTCACCCATATAATCCTCTTCCCGCGCCCGTGTTAAGTATCCCGTCAGATACAATGTGCTCCAGAGGTTATCTTCTGATGAATGGAGATAATCATAGGTCAGGTTTTCATCCACACGCTGGACGATGCAGCCGCCCGCCATCAGTGTCTCCAGCTTCTTTGTGATCGTACTGCCCGCATAATCGATAAAGGAACGGATAATGGCATTGTCACTTGTGTTTTTCCAGTAGCTGATCGGCTTTGCCTTCGGATTATGCTGAAGCTCCAGCATATAATTCATGACATCCCACGGACAGTAGACATCAAAATCTCCGAAATGGTAGCCATCATACCATTTCTTCATGTTCTCTGCCTGTTCTGTCATGTCAGCAGCTTTCAGCAGTTCATCAACCTCGCTCTGTACGAAGCCGAAATACTCGTTGAGACGAGAATTTGTGATCGTATCCGATACGAAATTATTGGTTCCCGTAAAGATGCTCTCTTTCGCGATCTTTAAGCAGCCTGTCACGACAGCAAAACGAAGTGCCGGATTGTCTTTCAGAGCCTGCATCAATCCCTTCATAACATCGAGCATTTCATTATAGTAACCGTTGTTGTTCGCTTTCGCGACAGGAACATCGTACTCATCTATAAGAAGAATGATAGGCTTTCCATAATGCCGCTGCATCATCCTGGTAAGCAACATTAAGCTTCCTTTCATGTCCTTCATGGAAGCCTGTCCCCATTCCAGCTGTTTCGCGATCTCCTTATCACTGGTGCCGATACTGTCGCTGTCCAGCAGATAGTGATGCTCTTTATATAGTTCTGAGATAACCCATGTGAGCATGTCGTACGCTCCGGTGAAGTTAAGACCATCTACCTGTCGAAACGAAACAAAAATCGTCGGATACTGGTTCATCCACGCATCGCACAGCGCCTGGTTTTCCGAAATCTCTAGCCCTTCAAATAACGCTCTGCTGTCCTTTCGGATATCGAAAAAGCTTTCCAGCATACTCATGCCGAGCGTCTTTCCAAAGCGCCGAGGACGGGTAATCAGTGTCACTTTTGTTCCTGTTCTACTGAGCAGCTCTCTGACCAGCTCCGATTTATCGATGTAGTAATACCCGTTTTTACGAATTTCTTCAAAGTCTGAAACCCCAACAGGAATATTCATTTTTTTCATTTCTGCTGCTCCTTTCGTCTCAATACCTCACAGTTTTTCACAGATTGCACAGCACCGTTTCTTACAGAAGGCGATGCACCCGCACCTGCCTGTTGTTAACTTCTGCACAGTAATCCGCTCCGAGGAGCAAAGAGCTTTACACAGAAGCTGCATCCGCAGGCAATGGAAATCCCGCTCTGAGAAGTTTCTTTCTGAAAGAAAGAAAATCCAATGCCATCGAAAAATTCAAATGTATGAGCTTGGGAAGCACCGTGCCGACGTAAGTCGTCCGGTGAGGCATCACAATCCAGAAGCAGTTTCCGTGCTTCTTATATGGGCACTTTGTTGCCTTATCGTAAATGCAACGGTTGTATATAGCTATTATACATTCACTTTTTCGAAATCATTGCCATAAATTTTCGAATATGCATCCTTCTAATTTTTATTTAGAGAGCGCCTTCTCCGCCGCATCCAGCCCCTCATATCCATATGCCTTCACTTCCGCCTCCATCGTCAGAAGTGCCAGACTCTTTCCTTTCTTTTTCAGTTCATTGATAAACTGCCAGTACGTATGCAGAGTGCTGTCCGAGTAAGTCCGCAGTTCTCCAAGCAGGTACGTCTGGAAGGAAGTATCATACGGCGTATCTTCAGAACTGTAGAGAAGCCGGTTTCCAGACGCCAGCACCGGATATTTCGCCTGGTACTCTTCCATCCAGGCAAGCTGCTGTTTCACGATCGCATCACTCCACTGTTCGCCCGCCAGCGTCGGATCAATCAGAAAATGATGCAGTTTCTTAAACTGCTCCGGTGCGGTGCTCGCCATCATCCACGCATATTTCTCCATTACCAGATTGCGCCCCTGCTCATGGGCGCGGTCCATATCCGCCTGCACGCAGTCGATGAGTTCCTCTGTCCACGGTGCAAAATGGCTTCGTCGCATGATAAAAAATGTCTCCGGATCGTCCTGACAAGAAGCACGTCCGCCCTCGTTATTGACTTTCTGAAAATCTTCCCACTCCATCTGAATCAGTTTCTCTATTTTCTCCTGTTTCGTCATACGCTGTCCTCCCTTTTGCTTGCCAGATCCCTTCCAAATCAATTTCCTGCATCTTTTCTTTCAGTTACAGTCCATGCGCGTTCCCATTTTGATCTGTCTATCCGCGGCTTATCCTTCCATCACATGACATTTTTTCAGCTCCGGATCCTGAATCCGTTTCATGATCTCCCACGTATGCGCTTCCAGAAATGCATCCCGGCTGTCAGTCAGTCCCTGTTTTCGCAGTTCCCCCACTACCGCCTGACAGATTTCCTCGATCCGACCCACACGCGGATCTAACTGGTTTACATAAGGATTCCATCCCGGGGGAAACGGCGGCTTCCACATCTCGCTCGTATCTCCCATCACCGAAAGCTCCCGGATTTTTTCCGCCACCTCCGGCAGAATCTGAAAGTTTTCCATTCCCCGGAACATCCACTTATAGTAAGGCATATACGTCCGGTTTAGTAAATAGACCATCGAAATCGCCTGCCGCACAAATTCATCGAGCGCCAGCATCGCCGCAACCGTATCGCCCCGCCGCATACAGCGGCCATAATTATACTGTCCCGACTGCGCCATTTTCGCTGCCCGCGCCGCGATCTTCTTGATCCGGACATCCTCCGGATAATACTTCCGGAGCGCCTCGCGGATCGCAGAAAATTCTCCCAGTCCATCCTCAAATACTGCCCCGCCCACGACTGCCGCCAGCTTATCTTCCGGCAGATGCAGCCAGCGCATCAGGCTCTTTGGCGGCTGTTCCATCCCGATAAAACGGCTGTAAAATGCCTCTATCTCAAACACACCGACACGTCCGCCGCCCCGCGCACTTGTGAGGCGTGCCGGAACACCTGCAAACTCCCCTGGCAAACGGTCATAGGCATCCTGAAGCGCATTTCCGTACTGGTTATAATCTTTCGCCGAAAACCACAGACAGAACCCCGCCCCGAAATCGTGATCCTGCGATATCGCATCGTCAAATCCCAGACATTCCGAACCTTCGCCCACCAGTCCCGCCGCCAACCGCGGCAGAAGCTCTGGAAAATCCCGCTCCAGCATCGGACGCCCAACTTCTTCATAGTATCGTTTTGCCAGTTCTAGTCCCTGCATCTGATTCCCCTACCTGATTTTATGGTTTTTTCTATTTCTACGTTTTCTCTATTTTCAGTATCTTTTTTTCATGCGTGTTTCTTGCACGCTTTTTATCAAATCTTCCATCTGAAAACTTTTCAAAAAACGCTTTTTTCTTGTCCTGTCTCAGAATTTCGCATCCTTGAACTGACAGCTCGCACAGTGGCTCGGGTTTCCGCCCTTGTCTTCCTTCTTGTCTGCAGCTCCGGTAATGCCTTTTTCTTCCTTTTCTTTTTTGATCATCTCCAGATTCTGGCGGATCACCGCGCACGCATCGCTCTCGCCAAACCGGGACTGCGTTACCATCAGCGCTTTTTCCAGCAGCCCGATCGCCTGATCATAATTGCCGCGCCGCCATGCCAGCTCCCCGGCTGCTGCCAGCGCCGAACCAAAGTGTCCCGACTGCACGCCCTCCGGGGACGCATAAAAGGTCAGGCTTTCCTTTAACTCCTCGTCTGCCTCATCCAGCCGTCCCAGCGCCATCAAGGATAGCGCCCGGTTGACATGGGTCGTTGCCACCTCCGCCTCGCTGTTCTCCATCTTTTTAATCAGTTCCAGCGCCTTATCCAGCGATTCCAGCGCCTTTTCATGTTCCTCCTGTTCCTGATAAATCTGACTGATATTATTGTAGAGACTTGCCATCTCATAGCCATCCGTTTTTCCAAGATTCTTAAAAATCGCTTCCGCCTCCCGGTACTGGGAAAGCGCTTTCTCCACATCTCCTGCCATCCGGCGCGCGGTTGCCGCATTTAAAAGTGTCGTTCCATGGTGGATCGAACCATCCAGTCCCATCCCCGCAATCAGGGACAGCGCCATATCCGCCATATCGACTGCCTGTGCAACCCGTCCGGTATTCCGGTAGAGTCCTTCCATCTCATTGCACATCATCAGGCAGAGGCTTTTGTTCCCTGAATCCAGCCCTTCCTTCATCCAGCCCATCATTTTCTCTTCCGCTTCGTCCAGTTTTCCCTGTGCATAAAGGCGATCCAGTTCCTGAAACATCTGCTGTGTATCCATTGCATTCTCCTTCTTTCTCCAAAAACTTCTTTAAACGATTACACTATATCTGAAAAGAATGTACCTTTTTGTGTAATAGGGGATTCCAATGAATTTCCTAGTACACAAAAAAGATACCGCAAAACCTCCCATCCCTCTGCTCCCCATCTTCTTATTTCTGACAGGTCAGTGCACGGATTCTGTGGTTTTGCGGTATCCACTATCTGTTCTCAAACCTTGTAAAATCTATCTCTTTCTCAATAATGCTTTCTATGCTGCCATGCAGCACCCGCATTCGGATCGCGTTTCATTTCAACGATCCGGCTTTTACAAATCCTGTATTCATCAAACGAAGCAGCTTCCGATCGCCGCATCACCCCATCGGCGAATATCCAAACGTATTTACCAGCGCATCAATCTTCTTTCCTGCCTTGCAGAGCGGGCAGTCACGGTAATCTGAATACGTATAATCCGGTAAATCCTTCTTGCCAAAGACTGACTTGATCGGCACACCATCCAGCGAATCCATCGCACTGAAAATCGCCGATGCGCCCTGTAAGATACCACCGTAATACTGGATGCTCTCAACTGCCTTATTTAAGGTGCGTCCCGTCGTCACGGATGCCATCAGGATCATCACGTGTTTATCGCGGATCATCGGAATCAGGTTGTCACGGAAAATGATCTGGCTGTTGTTGTTGAACTCCGGGCTGATTACATAGATAGATTTGTGCGCGTTCGTCGAGAGAAAACCGCCCTTTGCCAGCTCCTCCGCCAGAAAAGCACCGATAACTTCCGTGCCCTCCATGCAGACAATCGTGTCGATCACGGTGTCATACAGATACATGCCAACCAGCGCCTGTGCAACTTCCTCCGCCTCTTTCGTTCTCGCTTTCAAGGTCGTCACATCAATGTAATAATTGATATGTGCATGGTTTGTTGCGAAATGTCCTGGACGAATCTTTAACGGTACTGTTGCTCCAGTTGTGTAGATCTTTGTATAACTTTTCTCCATAAAAACGCCCCCTTCTCCATCTAAATAGGTGTTCATAAATGTTTGAAACTGCTTCTAAAAGTTCCATTTTCACAGTCACTTCCATCCATGGATTGATACCCTTATTATACTAGAAAATGTGGCGTTTAACAAGATAAAATCTGTCATCATATGTGTATTTTTTTATTTTTCTGTCTTTTCTCCAGGCATTTTTCACTCACGAACAGAACACACACCCGATACTAAGACTCTAAGAACTTCCGCACGCACTCCAGAAACCGTTCTCCATATTTTTCAAACTTATACGCGCCCACGCCGGACACCTCCAGCATCTCCGCTTCCGTGACCGGTTTTAAAATACACATATGCGTCAGCGTCTTATCAGAAAATACGATATACGGCGGCACTTTTTCCTCGGATGCGATCTCGCGGCGCAGCGCGCGGAGTGCCTCGAAGAGCGTCTCTTCCTTCTCCGTAAATTCGGCTGCCCCGGCTGGAAGCTTCGCGCCCCGGCGGCTCTTTTTGCTGCTTCCAGCTGCCTGTTTCTCCCGCTCCTTCGCCATCTTCATCTCGATTGGCTCCGGTGCTTCCAGGAAAGCAGCACCTTTTTCCGTCAATTTGACAATCGAATACTCATCCGCCGTGACAAACAGATACTCCTCCACCTGGAGGAAGTTAAACATCTGGCGCAGATGCACGACGCTCTCCTTCGCCAGCTCCCCATAATGCGGATTCTCATCCATCCGGTAATTGCGGATCTTTACCGTATTCGCCCCGTGAACCGTGTCGAGAATCACCGTTGTTCCATAGCGCTGTCCGCACGACTGCACACAGCCTAAGAGACTCTCTGCCGCCGCCTGAATGTCGATCGTGTCAAATTGCGTCATACAATTCGAACAGTTTCCGCAGTAATTACTTCCATATTCGCCGAAATACCGCAGGATATAATCACGCAGGCACTCATTCGTAAAACAATAAAACGTCATCTTTTTCAGGCGTTCCCGGTCACGTTCCAGCACCACCTGCCGCGTATAGTCATCAAGCTCCTGATTGTCCTGGTTCCGCTCAATAAAGAGCTGGTTCGTCACCACATCCCGCCCGCTATAATACAGGATGCACTCCGCCGGTTCGCCGTCACGCCCGGCACGTCCTGCCTCCTGATAGTAGGCTTCCAGGTTCTTCGGCATCCCGCAGTGCAGGACAAACCGTACATCCGACCGGTCGATTCCCATGCCGAACGCATTGGTCGCCACCATCACCGGAACCCGGTCATAGATAAAATCATCCTGATTCTTCTGCCGCTCCGCATCGGAAAGTCCCGCATGGTAACGCGTCACTGAAAATCCATCCCGGATCAGCTTCTCACAGATCTCCTCAACATTCCTGCGGGTCAGACAGTAAATTATCCCTCCCTGCCCCGGGTGCACCTCCAGATATGCCCGGATTGCCGCATAGCGGTCCTTCGGCGTCTCCACTGCAAAATACAAGTTTTTCCGGTCAAATCCCGTCGTCAGCATCACCGGATTCTGTAACTGCAAAATGTCGATGATATCGTCCCGGACCTCCTTGGTCGCGGTCGCCGTAAAAGCACTGACCACCGGACGCCTCGGCAGCTTCTCGATAAAATCAACAATCTTCAAATAACTCGGTCTGAAATCCTGTCCCCACTGGGAAATGCAGTGCGCCTCATCGATCGCCAGCATCGCAATATCCACGTGCATCGCAAAATCAAGAAATGCCTCCGTCATCAGACGCTCCGGCGCCACGTAAATGATTGGATAACGCCCCTCGCGCGCATACCCAAGCGCCTTATAATACTGTGCCGTCGTCAACGAACTGTTCAGATACGCCGCGTGGACGCCCGCCTGATTGAGTGCCGTGACTTGATCCTTCATCAGAGAAATCAGCGGTGACACCACCAGCGTGATTCCCGGAAGAATCAATGCCGGAACCTGATAACACAGTGATTTTCCGCTGCCCGTCGGCATGATTCCCAGCACATCACGCCCATCAAGAATCCCGTCAATCAGTATTTCCTGTCCTTCGCGGAAGCTGTCATATCCGAAATACCGCTTGAGAACTTCATATTTTTCCGATTTCTCATAATTCATATATCTTTATCCAACGCCCTTTCATTCTAGTTCTGTCTCAACTATCCACAATCTTGAGCATTTCAAGTCTCAGACATCCACCAGGTCAATCTTTCCTGAAACTTCTCTCCACAGGATGTTTCTCTGAACTCCACACATCCACACAAATTTCACTCTTTATACATATATATCAAACACCAAACCATTGCTTCCTTACAAAAAACCCAGCTCTTCCATCGCTCGGTAAATCCCATCTTCCTCCACGGTCTTCGCCGTAAACGTCGCATACGGCTCCAGCCCGGCATCGTGTTTTCCCATGACAACCGCATTCGGCACATACTGGAACATCGACAGATCGTTCATGCTGTCTCCAAAGACCCACGCGTCCTCCAGCGCGATCCCATATTGCTTCAAAATCCACTCGATCGCACTCGCCTTAGAATGCCCCATCGGCACACACTCATAGAAGCCGCCGCCCCGGTCAATCACCTCGAAATCCCGAAGTGTCTCAAAAAATCCCGCCGGATCACTGTCTGCTCCGACTGCCACGCAAAATTTACTGATCGAAAAGGACGGATCCGACCAGTTCTTCGCCGAAACCGAGCCGCTCTGGTCGAGAATCGAGCGGATCGCCCGCATCGTTTCGGTCTGCACCCCATCTGGCCGGAAAAAGCAGGCGTCCACGCCCTCCATCACTGTATCCATCCGGAACCGCAGAATATCCTCTTTCAGCTTCTCCGCCCGTTCCGGCGAAATTCTCTGGTCATAGAGTGTCTTTCCATCCACGGAAATATAGGTACCACAGCCGCAGAGCAGCCCGTTTACCGGCGCTTCCTCCCGGATTTTGGACGTCTGGCACCAGGTTCGCCCCGTATTAATAAAGGTCAAATTTCCCTTTTCCATTGTTTTTTTTAAGGCAAGCACCGCGCTTTGCGGTACCTGCCTTAATTTTTCACTAAACAATGTTCCATCAATATCAAAAAACAATGCTTTTTTATTTATCTTCATTTCTGAATACGATCTCCCCGGTCTCTGCATTCATGCTGTCTACGATCGCCAGTGACTCAACGCGGATGCCCTTATCACGGATGCGTTTGCCGCCGTCCTGAAAACCTTTTTCAATGACAATGCCCGCACCAACTAATTCTGCTCCCGAATCCTGAATCAAAGTGGTCAGACCGTCTAATGCCTTGCCCTTTGCCAGAAAATCATCGATAACCAGAACCTTATCGCCTTTTCCAAGGAACTCCTTGGACACAATAATATCATATACAGTGCCATGGGTAAACGATTCAACCTTCGTTGTATACACTTCTCCGGCAATATTTTTCGTCTTTGTTTTCTTGGCAAATACAACCGGAACATCAAAATATTCGGCTACGATACAGGCAATACCAATACCCGACGCCTCGATCGTCAGGATCTTGTTGATCTCCTCACCCTCAAAACGGCGTTTAAACTCCTTGCCGATCTCCTGGAACAGATGAATATCCATCTGGTGATTCAGGAAACGATCCACTTTCAATACATTTCCTGCTCTTACGATTCCATCTTTACGGATTCTGTCGTATAAAATCTGCATATGTCTATCCCCTTATCTGTATTTTTATGAGACGCTTTCTACTTCGCCTCGTCCTCGGCTGCTTCTGTATTCAGCGCCGCATTGTTCTCCTCAGTGCTGACGGTGATCTTGGCATTTTCTACCAGAAAATCAAGTGTCTTCTGCATCAGTGCCGTATCGTCCACCATCTTCTGATCGATGTTATCGTTCTGAAGCATCGTCTCCAGGCTCTCGTAGCCGTAGCGTTTCGCCAGTGCTTCCTTGTCCGAATCGTCGATCGTGATATTTTCCTGCTTCGCAATCTCATTTAAAACGAGGGACTGTTTCGCCATTTCCTTGGCTTCCTGGCGGATCTCCTGCCGGAAGCTGTCCTCGTCGCTTCCAATCATGCCCGCATAGGTCGCCAGGTCGACGCCGTAGGAGGAAAGCATGTTGGTGTATGCCTTTAACTGTGTATCATATGCCTCGTCGATCGATGCAGTCGAGCATACAACTTCTGAATTGTCCACAACCGCATTCAGAATATCCGTATCTCTCTGATTGTCAATCGAGAGCTGTTTCTGCTCTAAGAGGTTCTCACGGGTGGATTCACGGTATTTCTCCACGGTTCCATCATCCGGTGATACGGAAGCAACAAACTCATCCGTCAGTTCCGGAACGGAGCGTTCCTTGACCGCATTGACCGTTACCTCAAATACAACCGCCTTACCTGCCAGATCCGGGTTGTTCGGATACGAATCCGGGAATGTCAGGTTTAAGTCTTTCTGATCGCCCTTCACAGCGCCGACCAGCCCATCCTCGAATCCATCGATAAAGCTGCCGGATCCCAGTGTCAGGTCATAGCCCTCGGCGGTACCGCCCTCAAATGCCTCACCGTCTAAAAGTCCCTTATAGTCAATGTTGACCTGATCGCCCGTCTGGGCTGCCCGATCTACCTCGCGGTACTCGGCCTTTGAATTCAACACCTGCTGAATCTGGTTTTCTACTTCCTCGTCCGTCACGGATGCCTCGGTCACGGTCACAGCGATGCCTTTGTACTCGCCCAGCTTCACGCTGCTCTCTGCGACATACTCCTCTGTCTCTGCAGCCGTGCTCTCTGCTGCGGTCGTCTCAGTCCCTGTCTTTTTTCCGCATCCAGATGCCGCTGCTGCTACCGCAACCGCCAGACAGATGCCTGCTATTTTCCATCTCTTCATTTAGTCGTCCTCTATCTCTCAATTTCCTGCCTGCGCCATCCGGCACCTGGCTTTCAAACGCACATATGATATATCTGCACGTATGTCTTACCAATCATCATACCACAAACCAGCCTGTCGCAAAAGCGATTTTTCAATATTTTACATTTTCTATCTTGTTACTGTACACGCATACGTGTCCAGTAACGGAATTTACTATTACAAAAAATTCCGCCAGAAAAAAACGTTTTGTCTTTCCTGACGGAATTTTCTGGCTATTTTTTAGCTGCAAAATGCTGCAAATGCCAGATATGTGTTATAGATATCCAGTTTCGATGCCAGCTCAAATGGGGCATGCATGGATAAAATCGGAACTCCCATATCCACAACGTCTACATCCATGCCAGCCACAAACAGGGCAACCGTGCCGCCGCCGCCGACGTCTACTGCGCCCAGCTCGCCGATCTGCCAGTATACGCCTGCCTCATCCATGATCTGGATCACTTTCGCCATCGTCTCCGCGCTCGCGTCGTTGCTGCCGGATTTGCCACGCGCACCCGTATATTTCGTCAAAACGACACCCTTATTCAGATAGCAGGAGTTTTTTTCTTCAAATACACTCGCAAACGTCGGGTCATACGCCGCATTGACATCCGCCGACAGGCACAGAGAATGCTTCAGCACTTTGCGGACATCCACATTTCCTGCCTTGCACAGTCCCTCGATATAATGCAGGGTAAAATCGGAATTTAAGCCGGTATTTCCAACGGAACCGATCTCCTCTTTATCTGCCAGAATCGTAACCGTCGTATATTCCGGGGACTTGGCTTTCATCTCTGCGGTCAGTGCCGTGTACGCGCACACCTTGTCATCCTGTCCGTAAGCGCCGACCAGGCTGCGGTCCAGACCGACATCCGTTGCTTTTACTGCCGGCACAAATTCGATCTCTGCACGCAGGAAATCCTTCTCCGTCATGCCGAAGCGCTCATTTAAGATCGACAGCGCCAGCAGCTTGACCGGCTCCTTGATCGAGTCTTCTTCCTCGCACGGGTACGGCAGGGATCCAACAATGATATTTAATTCTTCGCCCTTGATGCCATCTTTCAGTTTCCGCTCATTCTGCTGTGCGGCAAGATGCGGAAGCAGATCGGTCACGCAGAAGACTGGATCGCCCTCTTTTTCGCCGATGCAAATATCCACCGAGGTGCCGTCCTTTAAAATCACAACGCCGTGCATCGCCAGCGGGATCGTCGCCCACTGGTATTTGCGGATGCCGCCGTAATAATGGGTCTTGAAATATGCCGCCTCTGCCTTCTCATACAGCGGGTTCGGTTTCAGATCCAGGCGCGGAGAATCGATGTGAGCCACGTTAATGCGGACGCCGTCCTCCAGCGGACGTTTTCCGAACGTGCTCATCAGAAGCGCTTTCTTGCGGTTGATCTGGTATACCTTGTCGCCCGGCTGATAGATTTTTCCTTCTTCGAACTCCTCATAACCAGCCTCTTTCAGGCGGAGCACCGCCTCGCGCACAAATTCGCGCTCGGTCTTTGCCGCATTTAAAAACTCCTTATATCCCTCGCAATATGCAAATGCCTTTTCCTCCTGCTCCGGGGCTTTCTTTCCAATATTAGGAAATTCCCAGATCAGTTTTTCTCTCTGTTCTTTCGCTACTGACATATCCTTCCTCCTTTTGCGAATCATTTCTTTTTCACTATCGTATCACTATCCAGCAGAATCGTAAATGGTCCATCGTTTAAAAGCTCAACCTTCATATCTGCCCCAAAAATACCGTGCTCGACCTTCCGCACCTGTCCGGCGCAGCGCGCCAGCGCGTGTTCGTAGAGATGGTTCGCCAGTTCTGGATTTCCCGCACCCGTAAAGCCCGGGCGGTTTCCGTGGCTGCAGTCCGCGTACAAAGTAAACTGGCTGATCAGCAGGATCTCGCCATCCACATCCGCCAGCGAACAGTTCGTCTTGCCGTTCTCATCCTCAAAAATACGCAGCTTGCACATTTTATCCACCATTTTGTCGGTGATTTCCTCCGTGTCGGTGTCGCTGACGCCCATCAGCACCATATATCCACGACCGATCGAGCCGATCAGCTCGCCGTCTACCTTTACACTCGCGTGTTTGACTCTCTGTAGTACAAATCTCATGTTTTTCTCCTGATTTTTATTTTTCCTGTAATCTTTCTTTACCGCAGCAGCGCCCTCAGCCGCGCCAGCAGATTCTCCGCATTTTCCTCGCCCAGAATGACCTCCCGCGCCAGGATCGGCCGGTCGGTGATGATGTTATCGACGCCGATCATCTTCATTCGCTCCAGTTCACTCTTTTTATTGACCGTCCAGACATGAACCTCCTTACCACAGGCATGGACGCGCTCGACCAGCTTCCGGTTCGCTGAACTGGAGAGCAGGCTGATAAAATCGATCGCATCATCCTCGTAATAGCTTCCATATGCTGCCGACAGGATATAGCCCGTATAAATATCCGAATCCGCCGCCTTCACCCGCTTTAAATAAGAAAGACTCGTCGATGTCACGACGCACTGTTCCACGAAATCATTCTCCCGGATACAGTCCACGACCTTTTCCGGCAGATCGCTCGAAGCGCCGGCATATTTGATCTCGATATTCAGCATCATCCGTCCCCTGACATATTCGATAACGTCCTCCAGCTTCGGAATCCGTGTCCCGCTGTACTGCTCCGAATACCAGCCACCGGCATCTACCTGCTGCAGCTCGTCCCAGGAAAGCGATCGGATCGTCCGCCGCGTCCCGTCGATCCGCTCCAGAGTGCTGTCATGGAACAATACCAGCGCACCATCCCGCGTCTCCTGCACATCCAGCTCTGCAAAATCCGCCATCTGATCGACCGCTGCCTCCATCGCAGGCATCGTGTTCTCCGGTGCGCTCGTCGATGCGCCCCGATGCGCTGTGAGCTGCACTTCCCTCAGCTGATCCGCCGCCAGCACATTGCCCCGGTAAAAAGCGTCGTACATTGCTCCGGCGCTCAATGCCGTCAGAAGTGCCAGCGCCGCCATCCGGTTGCGGCGGCTCATCCACGGAAGACCCGCAGGTTCGCCAGCTTCAAACTTCCAGCGCTCTTTGTTCTGACGTTTCCGGTCCAGCTGCACATATAACACCGTCAATGCGCCATAATTGACCGACATCAGCGCGATGCTCATGAGCGGCATCAGAACCATCTCGATCCGGTCGCGCGCCTCTAAAACCAGGATCAATTCCAGACGCCGGTCCGCAAACCAGACAGCAAACACCGCCACAATCACAACCGCAATCAGATAGAGCACCACCGTCACCGCCGTAACTGCCAGATTGCACAAAACAAGCGTCCCAACTACCTGTACCCGATTACCGCGCAGCAGCTCCCTGCTTCGCAGAAATCCGCCCCGAAACGACCGCTGCTCCAGCATACAGCCAAAACAGATAAAAATCGTCGGAAGTGAAATCACAACCGCGCCAACAATCACGCCAACCAGTAAAAGCCGCCCCCAGTTCTCCGCCAGAAGCGCCGGAAGGATAAATTTGACCGCCTTCACATGGCATAACATCCGGTAAATCAAAAATGAATGAAGCACCAGGCCGTGAACCGCCAGCACCAGAAACAACCGCAGATTCCGCTTTCGGATCTCTGATACCGTCAGACGGATGCCTGCCGCAAACATCGAAAAAGCGCTCATTTTCCGCGAGAGTGCCGCCGCCTGATATGCCGCCAGAAGTCCCGCCGCCTCGATGGAAACTCCCACCAGCAGGATCGCTGCCATCAAAACCAGAATCGCGATCGTAACCGGCCGCAGCAGGTAGGAAACCAGATTGCTGACCGTCACATAACTGTAGCCGGACGCGCGCACCGACAGCCGGAACAGTGCCGCCACTGCCTGCAAAAGAAGCGGCAGCGTGAGCAAACGGAAAGCCAGCTCAAACAGCAGAATATTCCCCCCATTTACCTGAACAATCTGCTTTGTCTCACCCATCCGCCTGCGTATCTTCATTTTCTTCGTCTCTTACTCTCCGGCTTCTTTCCGGTTCCCGGACGCAGCTTCCCCGCTCCGTTTCCCGTCTTTCGGCTCCTGCTCGTTCCCCGCGGGCACATCCTCCCGCTCTGCTTTCTTCATTTCCTCCGCCACTTTCGCAGCTTCCTTCTCCTTCGCCTGTTCCTCCGCGATCTTCGTGATCGCCTGATTCAGGGAAAACATCTTATTATCCAGCATATCCGCCATATCCGCGCAGGCTTTTAGTTCCTGCTCCAGATAATCCGGCGCATTTCCTTCAAATTTATAATAAATCTTGTGTTCCAGACTTGCCCAGAAATCCATCGCTATCGTCCGTATCTGGATCTCCACCTTCGTATCCACCGGACCATCGCTTAGATAAATCGGGATCGTCACAACCATATGGTAACTCTTGTAGCCGTTCGGCTTCGGATTCTTGATATAATCCTTCACCACCAGCACCGTCACATCCGACTGACGCGCGATCATCTCCGCGATCCGGTAAATATCCGGGCTGAACGAGCAGATAATACGGATGCCCGCAATATCGCTCAGATGCTCAATCATGTTCGGGATCGTCACCTCATATCCACCGCGTTTAAGCTTCTTGACGATACTCTCCGGTGTTTTCAGGCGCGATTTGATGTGCTCGATCGGATTGTAATTATATAAATGAATAAACTCGTTATTTAGAATTTCAATTTTCGTGTTAATCGCTTTCAGGGCAGAATTGTACAGAAACATGACTGTCGTCCACTGGTCAAGCTGATTATACGTCTCAGGGATATTCAATTTTCCCTCTCCTTTACTGCTATTTAGTCAAATTTAAAGCCCTTTAACAGCTCGGCAAATCCGGTTGTCGCCTCGCCTGACTCATGATAATTAAATACTTCCTCTTCCGGCGCTTCGTCCGGCTCTACCTCTTTCATGCTGAGGCTTAGTTTGCCATTTGCGGTAGACAGGATTTTCACCGTCACTTTCTGTCCCACCTTTACGACTGCACCCGGATTCTCCACGCGCTTTTTGCTCATCTGGGAAACGTGTACCAGTCCGCTTAAGCCATTTTCCAGCAGGACAAACGCGCCGTATGGCTTGATTGTCTCGACCGTTCCTTCCATGATCGCGCCGGTCTCACAGCGCGCAATCCGGCTCTTCTTCTCCGCATCCTGTTTTTCTCTCGCCAACTCTCTGCCGGACAGGACGAGACGTTTCTTCTCCTCATCCGCCTCAATCACCAGCACCGGAATCTTCTTTCCATTCCAGCTGTCCAGATCCTCGACATACGCTGCATCCAGTCTCGACGCCGGTATAAAGCCGCGCACGCCTTCCACCATCGCAACCGCACCGCCGTTTACGACCTCGGAAATAGTAACCTCAAGCGGTGTGCGCTCATCGAGCAGCTGACGGAAATGTTCCCACGTCATCCTGTCATTCGCCTCCTTGCAGGATAAAACGACATTGCCCTCGCCGTCGTCGGTCTGAATTACCGTTGCCGTGAGCAGGTCGCCCGGCTGAATCTCTTCCTTCATATTAAAATCCGGATCATTGCTCAGATTCTCACGGTCAATCACGCCCTGAGCAAAATATTTCAAATCCACCAGCACCTGGTCGTCTGTCACTGCAACAACCGTGCCGGTCACAATATCGCCCTCATGCAGGCGTTTGAAAGACGCCTCCAGCTCCTCGGCATAGTCCTCCATTGTCTCTACCAACTCTTTATTCTCATCCATCCTGGTATTTCTCCTTTCCGTTCCTTCTACACTCTTTTGGGTGGCAAAACTCTATTGACTATTTAACCATATTCCACCCGATATTTCCAGAGTGAATTTGTGAAAATTATCTTAAAATCGATTTGCTACCGCCGATTCACACCCTCTGGCAGACAAACACCCTTTACCATTATTATTTTATGTATGGGATGGAAACAGTTATTCCTTGAAATGAAAAAGGATGTGCCTTGGCACATTCTCGCGGAACGGTTTTTATTTCATAGGACGCAATTTCCTATGAAAAAAAACCGCTGATCCGGACTTCCTGTCACCAGGTTGTCCGAATCAGCAGTTCTTTTATGTAACTGCGTTATGCAATTATATTACTTATACATTCACTCCATATGGTATGGGGAACTACTGACTACCAGCAGATACCCTGAGCCATCATAGCGTCAGCAACTTTCTGGAAACCAACGATGTTAGCACCAGCTACCAGGTTGTAGCCTAAGCCGTATTTCTCAGCTGCTGCTGCGGAACCATCATGGATACCAGTCATGATCTGATGCAGTTTGGAATCAACTTCCTCTGCTGTCCAGCTGTATCTCTCGCTGTTCTGGCTCATCTCAAGACCAGATACAAGAACGCCACCTGCGTTAACAGCCTTGGACGGAGCTACTACCATGTTCTTCTGCTCCATTAAGAACTTAAGAGCTTCGTTGGTAGTTGGCATGTTAGCAACCTCGATGTAGTACTTAAGGCCGTTAGCAACCATCTTCTTAGCCTCTTCCATACGAACGTCGTTCTGAGTAGCAGCCGGCATAACGATGTCAGCCTTAACGCCGAACGGTTTCTCACCTGGGAAGAACTGTACGCCGAACTTGTCTGCGTAATCCTGAACTTTGTTACGTCCAGATGCTCTCATCTCCAGCATGTAGTTGATCTTCTCTTCAGTTACAACACCTTCCGGATCATAGATATATCCGTCCGGACCAGACAGGGTAACAGCCTTAGCACCCAGCTCAGCCAGTTTCTTGCAGATACCCCAAGCAACGTTACCGAAACCAGATACAACAACGCTCTTGCCTTTGATGTCATCGTTCTCATGTTTCATAACTGCTTCTACATAGTAAACAGCGCCGTAACCAGTTGCTTCCGGACGTACCAGAGAACCACCGAAGGACATTCCCTTACCAGTGATAGTACCGTTCTCGAATGCACCACGGATCTTTCTGTACTGACCATACAGGTAACCGATCTCACGAGCACCTACACCAAGGTCACCAGCCGGGATATCTACGTCCGGTCCGATGTGACGATATAACTCAGTCATGAAGGACTGGCAGAATCTCATAACCTCTGCATCGCTCTTGCCGTTCGGATCGAAGTCAGAACCACCCTTAGCACCGCCCATCGGCAGGGTTGTTAAGCTGTTTTTGAAAGTCTGCTCGAAGCCTAAGAATTTCATGATAGACAGGTTTACAGAAGGAGCGAAACGTAAGCCTCCTTTGTACGGTCCAATAGCGCCGTTGAACTGTACACGATAGCCACGGTTTACATGAACAGCACCGTTGTCATCAACCCACGGTACACGGAACTCGATAGTTCTCTCCGGCTCAACCATTCTCTCAAGAAGAGCAACCTTCTCGTACTCCGGATGTGCATCTACAACCGGACCCAGAGTGGATAATACTTCCTCTGCTGTCTGAAGGAATTCGGCTTCATGTGCGTTTTTCTCTTTGAGTTCTGCAAGAACTCTGTCAACATACTTGCTCATTGGATAATACCTCCTGATATGTATATAAGTTTGAATAGTTCACTGAACTATGGTTACCACAAATACTTGACGATGGTTTCATCAATCTTGTACATAATTCCCTCTGGTTCCAAATTGTTTTTGTGAACTTTTCTGTTTCTATAATGTATTATATATCATTTCTTCGTCAGAATCAAATAAAAATAGTGTTATAGATGTTATTATTATTTGCTTATGGAGTTATATTGTTCCTGATTATAACTCGGGGATGGACAATGAATGTGCCTTGGCACATTCTCGCGCCTCAAGCGGTCGCTTGCGACATATTTCTGCTTCGTGTGAGTGCGCATCATTAGCACGTTAGCGCCTTTTTGTGTAATAGGAAATTCCTTGGAATTCCCTATTACACAAAAAAAGAGGCCTGCCGAAAAGCAGACCTCTTGAAATTCGCATCTATTAGCCCAGGAAGCTGATGAATCCTGTCAGGATAGTTGCGTTTACAAAGTCGATGAATAAGGAACCTACCAGCGGAACAACCATGAATGCAGTCGGAGCCGGACCATATACGCCGGTGATTGCCTGCATGTTTGCCATAGCGTTCGGGGTAGCACCCATACCGAATCCACAGAAACCACTGGTCATAACAGCAGCATCGTAGGATTTGCCAAGTACGTTGAATACAACGAAGTTTGCATAGAAGAACATAAGTACTGTCTGTGCAAGAAGCATAACTACCATCGGTACAGCCAGCTCAGCTAACTGCCACAGCTTCATATCGATCATAGCCAGACCCAGGAATACGGAAAGGGAAGCACCGCCCAGTGTGCTGATCTCTTCCATCGGGATCTCTTTGTTCTGAACATCCATGATGTTACGGATGATAGCACCAACTAACATTGCGCCGATGTAGAACGGGAATGTCATAAACTTGCCAAGGAACATGGATACGATAGTACCAGCACCGATAGCAACGATTAAGTACAGAAGACCGTCAAGGATTCTAGCGGAATCGATTGCACCAGTCTCATCTGTCTCTACAGTCTCAGTCTTAGTAGCTGCCTCAGTAACTGCGGACAGTTTGTACTTACGGATCTTAGCAGTTGCGATAGGACCACCGATTACACAGCCTGCAACCAGACCATAAGTAGCGGAAGCGATAGCTACAACGCTCGCATTTGCTACGCCTAATTCCTCAAGTAACGGTCCGAAGGAACCAGCAGTACCGTGACCACCTACCATCGGGATGGAACCGGTTGCCAGACCCAGACGAGGATCCAGACCAAATACGCTTGCCAGACCAGCACCCAGGACGTTCTGAAGAATTACCATAACAGCTGACAGAGCCAGGAATACAACTGTCTGAACGCCGCCCTTCTTCAGCATACGGAAGGATGCTGTGAAACCTACGCTACAGAAGAAAGCTACCATGAATACGTTTTTAAGTGTCATGTCGCAGGAAATTTCCAGAATGCCCATGCCTCTTACGATGGTATGAACGATTGCATAAAGGAAACCACCAACTACAGGTGCCGGAATACAATACCGACGAAGAATAGAAATTTTAGCTACCAGAACACGTCCCAGTAACAGTACAAGTGCCGCAACTGCGGTTGCCTGATACATATCAAGCTCGATTGTCTTCATACAACTACCTCCAACCTATTTTTTTTTCTTGCTCGCAGGTGTATAATACTGTAGCCCCGACAAAAAACTACAAGATCCATCATAAAAACATAAAATTTTTATAACATTTTTTTAACTTATGATAAATAAATTGGAAAGTTTTGTAAATCTACCCGTTATACCTCACGATCTACCGCCAGCATCAGGCTGTCGATGAACTTTTTGATGCTGACTTTGCCGCCGTAACGGCGTTTACCGCGGATGTGATCCATCTCTGCCCGGATTTCCTCGAATGGGAACAGGGTGCTGGAGTATGCAGTAAAGGTTTCATTCATAAAATCCTCAATACCCAAATGTGCCAGGTTCGACATGCCGACCGCGATCGCACGGCGGACACGCTGCTCCATGTTCTTCGGCGCATCGCTCAAAAGCTCGCAGAGCTGACCGATGCTGACCTGGGAGATCGGGCGTCCGTTGTTGTGCAGATACTCGCAGATCCGAAGGATATCGTCGCCGCCCTTCTCGCCGGACATGCCGAGACGGTTTAAAATGTAAAGCACCTTTCTGCCGTAACCTTCATCTTTTTTCTTCTCCTTCGGCATATCCGCGATCTCTGCCATGAACATTTTCTTAATATTCGTCAGGGTTTTCTCATTCTTGATCTGCTCATCCACATTACGGATGACCGATTTTACCTCAATGATATTGATTGGCTTGCTGATGAAGAACTCAATGCCCGCATCGTATGCCTTTCCGATCAATTCTTTTGCCGCCACCTGGGAAATCATGATGCATTTTGCCTTGCAGCCTCTTTCCCGCAGTTCGCGCATGACCTGAACACCGTCCTTTTCCGGCATCAGGAAATCAATCAGAACCATATCCGGATTCTTTGCCAGGATATCATCCACATCCGCCGGCTGTCCCTCTGAAGTTCCGCAGATAATTCCCAGATCATTATCTTCAATAATATCCTGCAGGACGCTGATCACTGACATATCATCTTCAACAATATAAATCTCCATTTACTCTATTTCCTCCAATTTCGCTATTGGTATCTCAATATGGAATTTCGTTCCTCTTCCCTCTTCCGAATCCACTGAAATACTACCTTCAAACTGCTCCTCTACCGCGTTTTTCACACCGCAGAGCCCGACGCCTCTATATATATTGCCGGTTTTTTCATCAAACTTCGTTGAATATCCCATATTGAAAATCCGTGGGAGATGTTTTTCTGAAATTCCCGGTCCGTCGTCCGCTACTTCAAACACATAATTGCCATCTTTTTTGTACTCCCGAATCCAGATCATCCCGCTTTTTTTCGTCGATTCGATCGCTTCCACCGCATTTCCTACCAAATTTTTGAGAATCGTCATAAGCTGGTAGTGTTCCTGCGTCATAAAATTATCCCGGCAGTCAAACATCAGACGGATATCCAGCTTTTTCTCCGCCATGGTCCGGTAGGTGGATGATTCCAGAATCCGCAGAAGATCCTGCAGGCTCATCGTTTCCTCGTTCGACTCTTCCTCGATCGCCTCCTCAATGCCCTGAATGATGCGGATGTAATCTTTCTTGATCTCATGGACATCCCGCGCTATCTCAAGTCCCATCTGCTGCATTTCCCGTGGAAGATCCTTTTCCAGAATCTGCTCATAGAGCTTGTATGCATTGCTCATGACGCGCTCGATCTCCTCGGTGTTCTTATGCATCAGGTAAATCTCAGTCTTGAGTCCCGTCGTCATAAGAAATAACCGCTGATAACGGCTCTCATGATCCGCTTTCGTAAGAAGTAGCCGGTACTGCTGTTCTCCGATCAGTGCCAGTGCCACAAAAAGCGTGCGGACTGCAGCGATCATAAAAAGCTTTTGAATCATATCCGGTCCCGGCATCGCATTGTTTTTCAGAAGCGCCGCCAGAAAATTTTCGAATATATTCGAGCATAAGTCACAGAAAAATGCCGCCGCAATCACATTTTCCAGATTCGCGATATGTTTATTCCGGATCTGCAGCTTGAACATCATGCCGTACACGATATAAAAGAATGCTCCGGGCATCGCAAGCTGTACCAGCATCTCGGATGGCATTCCCTGCAGATAATATATCACAATTCGGAATAAAAAAACAATGATCGACGTCACCGTACAGATCGTCATCGTGTGAATCTGACTTCCGACTGTCATAATCAGCACCGGAAGCAGGATAACCGACGCTGACACACGGAAATTGTTGACAAATACGTTCCAATAAAGCTGCGAAGTTATCGCTATGATAAAGCCTATCGCTAATGTTCGTCTCCAGGATTTCATTTCTGCCTTTCTCCCTCTTTAAATAGTACAATTTCACATAGCTTTTAGCCTGAGTAAAACAGTTTTTGCATATTTATATAGTATACTTAGTTTCATGAAATCTGTAAAGAATTTTATAGCAGATGTGAAACTCTCGTTACTGTTCACACACGTGTGCCCAGCAACGGGATTTTGCCGATGCTACGCATTCCAAATCGGCAAAATCTGCTGCCGGAACTGTATCGTACGGAATTTTCAGTTCAAAAAAGTTCCTACCTGTGAACAGTTACAAACTCTCCCAGTGACGCTGCCCTGCTTATAACCCCTCTTTACCTATATAATAGCGTCTCCCGGATTCTCTCCGCAAACGCATTCATCCGTTCCTCAATCCCCGGCAGCTGCATCGCTGCCCCGGCATTGTTTGCCGTCTCCATCATCGCAAACTGCCCCGGCAGATAGAAGGTTTTGTTCATATTTAACGCCGCGATAAGCTGTTCCGCCACGATATCGCTTCCGGAATAGCCCGACACAACCACCGCAAACAGCGCTTTGTCATAAAACCGCGTCGTCCGGAACAGCGAAGTCAGGCGGTTGATGAACGCAGTCAGGTTTGCCGACAGCGCATCGTTGTAGTTTGGACAGAGCATCACGATCGCATCCGCCTCGCGGACTGCCGGATAGACGTCCTCGACCATCACTCCACCGTAGAAGCAGCTTCCCTGCTCGCCAAAATGCAGGCACATCTTGTACGGGCATCCGGCGCAGTCGGAAAGCGTACCGTTTCGAAGCCCTATCTCCCGGATCTCCATCTCCGGGAGCTGTTCTTTCACCCGGTTCCAGATCGCGTAGGTGTTGGAGGTCTTGTGGCTTGACGCGTGCAATACCAATACTTTCGGACATTTTTTCCTGACGCAATCCGTCCCCAGTACTTCTTTGACCAGCCCCGCCGCGCTCTCGCGGTATGCCCCCATCAGATCGGTTCCAAGATTATTGGAAACGATCGTGTAATTGGAAAGTGTCCGCGTGCCCTCGACGAGCGGGCGTCCCACGAACGCGCAGCCCGCACAGTTAGCGGCAAATACCAGATCCTTCGCCGCCGATTTAGAATAGAGGTCATTTTCACTGTCCACCAAAAGTCCGCCAACAAAACCGTTCAGAAAATCCGGATGTTCCCGCAGGAAACGAATCAGGCGGTAAAGCTCCAGGTTGATGCCAGATGTGCCAAGCGGCACGGCAAACAGGATACGTCCCTGGACTGGATTTTTTCGATTCTGTGTCTTCTCCAGGCGCCTCCATCGGTTTACATAATCTTCAAAAGCACTGATTTCCGTCGCTGTCTCGTAGGCGTAGCCGTCCAGCGCATAGGATAACACCTCCGAAAGGCGCGCATCCGCGCCTTTTTCCTCCTCGCGCAGATGGACGAGGAGGAGAGGCATTTCTTCTATATAAATATCTCCTTCTGAATTTGAATGAATCATTTATGTTCGCTTCCTTCCTGCGATAAGACTCATCGATCACACAATCTTTTTCAGATTTTCCTCCGCCGTCACAATCCGCTCATACAGCGCATCCGGCAGTGGCAGGATTTCTGTTTCCAGACCGTATTCAGTATAACGGTTTTTCACGCCCATGAAGATGCCGCCCATGAATACGGAACCGCAGTGCCATTCGCCGCGCATCATCAGAATCAGGGAGATCGCGCCGGAGGAATATGCCGGTGCGATAAACGGCTTGAAACCGATCGCACGCATATGCAGGTTTGCCGTTACCGTCAGCTGGGTCAGTTCTTTTGAAAGCTCGTCGTTGTAATTCTCAATGGAATCTGCGATGACGAGATCCTGTCCATGCGGTCCGAAGGAACGCCCCTCAGTCAAAAACTGTGAAAACCGCCCGTCGCGCTTCGCATAATAAGCCGCGCGCGCATTCATAACACCGAGTCCGAAGCCCTGTACCTGTTCCGGGCGGAGTCCCTTTAAATCAAGGATGCCGTTTTCGTCCTTGTTGCTCTCCAGCCATGCCGTCTTTGCCAGCGGGTCAACCGGATCGGAGACAACGGCAAATAAGCCCTTGAAATGCTCGGCTCTCGCCTGTCTTGCATACTGCGCAACGATCTTGGAGTTATTTTCAAACTGGTACATCCGCACATCCTTGACGCCAGAACCAACCGGCGGGATTCCCTTAGAAGCGACAAATACAAATACATCGCACTTGAAGAGGTCTTCCGGTTTTACCACATCGACCTCCGGCAGCGTGTCATACGACCACGGGTAGGCAATCTGGTTTTCCTCAAATTCCCAGCGTGCGGTCACTTTATCGGAAATATCACAGATGCCGATCGAACTGATGCAGTCGCCGCCCAGAAGATGAAGCCCGGTCAACAGCGTACTTCCGACATCGCCGATCGCCAGAACATGGACTCTTTTCTTCGTTTTCTGCGGTTTTTCTGCCAAAATAGTCTCAAAATCCGGATGCAGGCGGTTGACTGCGCGCATCACGTCCTGAGTGATCGCGGCTTCGACTGCCTCGTCAAGCTCACAATTTTTCTTTGCCGCCTGCGCTTCCAGCTTCCGGCTGCTCAGCCAGGAAACATTCTCTGCCTTCTGGAATAAAAGCAGCGGCGAGTTTACCTTAAAAGAATCTCTTCCGGTTCCCGGCTCGCGCTCGAATAAGAAGGTGAGCGGCGTGCCCGGGTGCGGCATTTCTGCCTTTTCGTATGATAAATTTCCATTGAAGGAACAGCAGATTTTATCTCCAATTTTATAATAGTACATATTGCATACCCCCTGATCTTTTTTTGATATCTTATGTGATATGGTTGGGGTCAAAAGACATTTTGACCCCTCTGATACCAGATTGCTCCGCACTATATGCTCCCGCAATCTTCAAAAACATTCGTAATTCGCTCATTTTTCTTTGAAAAATGGCTACTTACTCATGTTTTTGGCGGGTCCCAAGGTCAAAAATTCTCCTGCAAGCAAGCTTGCGTCGAACTTCTGACCTTTTGACCCTGGTATCATGATATTATTTTGTGTTATTTGACATAATTTCTCACTTCCGCGTCCGATACAGCATCTCCAAATCATTTTCCAGATACACCGACGCTGCCAGATTCGGATCGTAGCTGACACACTCGCCTTTATCCGGGCAGAGCGGCAGGATGACCGCTTCAGACAGGCGGCTTAACGTCAGGTTTCTCGCAAACAGCGCCCGGTACTCGGATTCGAGCACCAGAAGGATGTTGCGCGCGTTGCGGATGCAGCACGCGGAGAACTCAAACGCGGCTTCCGGCGTACTTCCCTGTACCGGCGGTGCGGCATACGGCAGGATCATATTGATCGACGGCGTCAGTCCCGCCACCTTCACGGTATCGCGGCGCACCGTATCGCCTCCGATGAACGGGTACAGTGTGGACTCGACAAACCAGTTCCGCAGATTCGGAATATAATAAATACTGTCTACCGGCACGCCCTTCGTCGCCATCGTGTCGCGCCCGTAACCTGAAATCATACCTAACACCAATTTTTTGATTTCCACGCCCTCTTCGCGCAGCATCGGTTCCAATGCCTCGAAACGTCCGCCGTGATGCAGCAGATCATCGACCAGAATCACCGGGCGGTCAAAGGACTTGATAGCCTTGATCTGGCTTCGCAGCGGCGAATAGTACGGGAACGCTTCGATCGACTTCTCTTTCAGCTCCGGATCGTACACTTTATCTGTATGCAGCGTCTTCGTCACCGTATTCGGAATAACTTTTCCACGCAGGATCTTGCCGAACGGCACGCACATCGCCCCGCCGAGGCGTCTCGGCGTCACCGGGTCACGCGGCACACCATTTAACGCCGTGATCCGTTCCACCAGACGGTGGTAAATCACGCTCGCAGACATCGAAAGAACCAGCTGTCCCGGATAGAAGCGCGTCATCGCCATCTGCAATTCCCGATGCGCCTTGTAGATCGCATCCAGAACGCGCGGATTGCTGGAAAATGGTTCTTTTAACGTCGTTTCCAGATTCTGCACTAATACAAGCGGCGCATGCATATCGACCAGATAGAGCGGCGCGTCTTCCGGGGATTCCGGCGCCTTCACAAAGCCCTGGCGGACCACCGCCGACAGCACGCGTTCCGGGCAGTAGCCGTCTGCCGGGAAGAAAAGTGCATAGCCGCATTTATACTCAAAGGACCGTGCGATCGCCTCGGTTAAAAGCAGCTGTTCCGCGTCGTTGATCATCGGGTCGCGCTCGACATAGATACCCGAAATCAGAAGAATCTCACCGTAGGTATGGCGGCGCACCTGATCTGCCAGACTGACCTGTCCCAGAACGGCAAACAGCTCATCCGGCGCCAGATAACGAAGCCGTGCCACTCCGACGAGCCGGTTTTCCTGCACGGTATTCCTAAGAAGCAGCAGCCGGTCGCCCGACTCCTTCATCGAATTCAACAGGTTCTCGCGATCTTCTTCGTCCTGCAGAACAAAATTCGAAATTTCCGCCAGAAGCATTTCATCCGGCGTCTCCACCTCCTCATAGGAGATCGCACGCGCGCGGATATATGGTTTATATTCCGGCTCGCGCAGATACAGACCATTGTAATAGATGTATTCCTGCACAGACGGGTCGATCAGATTCGAAATATCGCGGTTCAAATCGACATTTTCACGGATTCTCGTCGAACTGATGTCCTCCAGATGCTCCGGAAGCTCCAGCTCCACAACCTTGCCGCTGATCTGATCCATCATCTGACGGTTGTATTTATTGTCCGCCTTGACATCACCCACGCGTCGGAACGCGATATGGTTCATCGAATGAATCGAATTTTTAACCGGTTTCTTCTTATAAGAAGAGGCATTGGCAATGACATCGCTGCCGACCACGATATACAGCTCTTTTCCGGAAAACACCTCTCTCAAGCGTTTCAGATCCGCCGGATTGGCAATATTGACCGGAATCTCATCCGGGAACAGGTTCACATGGAACTCATCCGCCACCGACATACTCACAATCTGACGGCGGATCAGATGCGGCTGCGCCTTTTTCGACCAGGAAAATTCATCGACCGCCAGAAACACCTCATAACCGCGGTCGCGGATCTCGCGGACAATCTCCTTGTGTGACAGCGTAAACGGGTCAAATGTGCCTGGGAAGAATGCCACCTGGTTCCGCTCTTTGATCTCTAAATTGCCCTCGGTCATATGGTACTGCGTGATGAACCGGTAAATATTGGAAAGGGACGCCGCACGATAAAATGCCGTCAGCTCATTTCCCTTATTTTCATTGAATAAGAACAGCATCTTGCGGAAGGACAGGGCGAACAGCTCTTTTTTCTCCCGACACTCCATCCAGGATGAGCCGAAGACGGTCTGCCCCAGCACCAGCATCGCCTCCTGGCGCACCGACTCGCGGTAATTCGCCAGACCGCTGAGCAGGATGCCAAGCAAGCGTCCGCGCCGTTCCTCGCATACCTCTTTTTCCTCCGCAAAGCGCTCTGGGTAGCACGAATACCGTTCCAGCAACACGCCGACCGTATCAAGCGCAACCGAGACTATCTGGTCGTTTGCATTTGCCATCATGCCATGCAGGTAGGAAACGATCTCCTCCAGCTGTTCCGGCGGCAGCCACAGCGCCGCCTGCCCCAGATACTGCGGAATATATTTGGAAAATTCGTACTCACCGACTTCCAGCCCCTTCATCAGCTCAACCACGATCTCATTTCTCTGATCCGGTGTCAGAAGCCCGATGATGCGAAGCAGGGCGGTTCCGGCATCATGGCGCACGATCACGTGCTCGCTGACTTTTACAAGGTTTGAGAGATGCGCTGCGATATGCAGCATATGTTCCTGTTTACCATGCGCGATCTGATCGACGAGCAGCTTGATATTGGCCGACTTGATAACCCACGGCGTCGCTGTTTTGAGGTTATCCAGGAAAATATCAGAGACAACGTCGCGGTCGTACAGAAGTTCCTGTTCTCTCGCCGTGTCCTCTCCGAGGTTACTCAACACGCGGTATTTGAGGAAGGTCATCGTGATATTGTCCTCAACCTGCGCCGCCCTCACGCACACGCCGATCTCGGCACAGCACGGATGATCCGGCTGGTACGCCGTCAGAAGCTTGAAGGCGCGCCATGATGCGATCCGCACATCCGGTTCCCCGCTCTGCGACTCAATCAGGGCAAATTTTGCGATTTTCCCCAGTTCCTCTTCACTCAGCTTATCAAACGGCATGAAATGCACCGTATCCAGCAAAGAAAATGCCTCGCCCGGATCCAGCTCATCCGCCCGGTCATACCAAACCAGAAATGCCCCCAGAAATTCCCGCAGATCGCCCGGCGTCGCATGATCAACCACCGATGCCAGCACATTTTTCAGGTGATAACGGATGCGCCGTTTCTGCTGCAGCATCAGCTTGTGATCCGGCCGGATGATCATTTCCAGATATTGCTTCCAGATCTCCATCACCCGCTCCTCGGCAATATCCGGCATCCCCGCCGGGCGCTCCTTGCGGTAACCGGCGTTGAACTGCGCGATCACGTGTCCGAGCAGCCTCGCCGCCTGCGCGCGGATGTCGCCCTCGCGGTGCATCAGAAGCTCATATAAAAAGCCCAGCGTCTGCTCTTTCTGCTTGTCGTTTGTATAGGTAAAATATTCACGGAAAATGTTTAAGTACGCGCGGACACTCTTCCAATCCTTCTCGCTGCGCGCCGCCTCGAGGAGATTGCCAAACTGGCGTTCCGCCCCCATCTGATGCATGACGCGGATATTATGCTCAATACCCATAAAAATGAGGGACTGCACCGTCTGCTCTGCGTTCCGAAGGGAAATATCCGGCAGCACCTCCGGCTTTTTCGGATGTCCATTCAAATCCACATCCACACCGAGAGACCGCATATAATCCTCAAAATCATGCAGTTTGGAATAAACAAAGCGGTAACGGTTTAATTTAACCTCGTCCACGTTGTCGAGTTTCGAGAGGATGACGTTGAACGCCTCATCCAGATTGGAAATGTAGGTAATCTCACGCCCGTCATCGCCGCGGCTCTGTTTTACACGGAAATCGGCATAGATCAGCACCAGGGATTCAACCGACAGGTTTTCCGGTTCCAGATCCCAGGTCGAATGGTTCGCCGCGATATGACCGATGTATTCCATCGAATGGTTGTTAAACCACTGGTTTGTATAATAGTAATGAAGATACGGAACCCGCTCATTCGGCTTGCAGCCGAATTTGCCGAGATCATGTCCCGCAGCCGCGCCCGAGGTCAGCGTCAGATCGATCGGAACTCCCGCCGCATAAAGCCCGCGTGCCACCGTCATCGCGACGTAATGCACGCCCGCGATGTGTTCCAGCGTCCGAAACGGCGTCACCTCCGCATTGAGGCGCATCATCTCATAGATGTATTCCTGTGCGAAAAACTTCTTGAAACGGCTGTATTCTGCCGCGCACTCAAAGCTTGAAGCTTCCTCATCACCCAAAAATGCAAAGTCCTCCATCGGTTTGTACGGAAGCACCGCCCGCTCGCGGTCAAACACGAACTGAAGCACTGCCAGATAGAACTCCGCACCGGCGGAAAAAGCGGCATTTTCCTTCTTAAACTCCGCATCCGGGTAGAGAATATGGCACACATACTGGTAGGTAAACTTCATCCAGCCCTCTTCCGGCTCATGCCCTAAAAGGCTTAACGGTTCCTCACAGATCTCGTAGACCGCCCGGCAGGAAATCCGCTTTTTGATCGGGAAAATATGGGCAAACTGCTCCTCCCAGTGATCCTTGTTCATGAGCATCATGACATTTTTCCGGCTCAGTCCCGACCGGTCTAAAAAGTCTTTTTCACAAAGGCGCTCGGTCAGTTCCGCAGCCGCCTGACGTACCTCTTTTTTACTCATCCACATCCCTCGCATTCTCTGGATCTCTCAGATGGTTCTTTGCTATGCAAAAACCATCTGAGTTATTGCAAATATTCTTTTCATATCAAATTTTATAATACTTGAATTATACCACCAGGTGGGGAAGTGCGCTATACAAAATAACGGATAATTCATCGCCATACGGCGCAGTAAAACCACAAAAGACGTCTGCAAAAATGCAGATAGCTCATCTATCTTCCATTTCTGCAAACGTCTTTGTTTTTACAAGTCAATCGTTTTATGGCTGCTCTTTCCGAATCTCCGGAATCTCAACTCCCAGCTGTTTCGCCATCGCATCCGCGATCACCTGATGATCGTCCCAGTGTTCCATGCCGGATACCATCACATAGGCAAAAGGACGGCTTCCATCTCTCATGAAAACCGGGATGCAGCCGCCGCACACGAAGAAGTTCTCCTCGCGCACTTTCCAGGATGCTTCCAGTTCTCCGGCTCTCGATGCCGTCAGTGCCCGCAGCGAACTCATCCCCGTGAGCCGCGATGCTGCCAGCTTGTTGGTCATCCACCAGTCTGCTTCCAGCGTCGCGCCCTCCATCTTGTAGGCAAAGACGGTCGTCTCGTCCTCCACGATGCGGACAGCGACCGAACCGTGATATTTTTTCTCCGTGACCTCTGCAATCAAAAGCCCCAGCTCAAGCGCCTGTTTCCGGGTAAATGTATCGTAGCAAAGTACGGATTCCTGCTGTTTCAGAATCTCATTCCATTGTTCTTCGGTGTAGAAATTCTTCATGTGTTCCCCTCCTGTGTCGGTTTGTTTTCCCCTTGTGAATCAGATTATGATCCCCCGGGGTTCATTATATCATACGTATTCTCACCCGTCCACTCACGAACCCGCGCTATCGCGCTCTACCGCCCTGCTTCGCATGGCTGTTCGTTCGTTAATGGCGCAAGAAAAGAATATGTCTGCTTCGCAGCCGCATTCTTTTCTCCTGCGCTCATTATATTTTTTCATGAATACAGCTGTAAACACATTGGAATTTCATTTTGACTCGGCTTCATAAGGGATTTAGATAGAAGCCGCAATCAGTCAAACTTCGACCTAAATGTTCTTTTTACTGTCTGTCTTTCCCATCCCACACACCATTTTCATCTACATAGTAGCCGTCCGGTGTCAGACGCCCGACATACAGGATGCCTTTTCTTCCGTCTGAGGTTGGGTGGAAATAGTACCATTTTCCATCAATCAGCACCCAGCCGGTCTGCATACCACGTTCTGGATCGAGGTAGAACCAGCCGCCGTAGTCTTCGTCGCGCAGCCAGCCGGTCTTGATATAACCGTTCTCGTCGAACGTCCACCAGTTTCCGTTGATCTGCTCCCACGCATACGCAATGCCGTTTGTGCCGCGCATCGCTGCCTTCGGGTAGCTGTTGTCTGCGAAACGGAGCCACCAGCCGTGTTCATCCTGCATCCAGTGGCTGTAGCCGTCGTTCGCGGTGCCGTTATTAGCGCCGGTCAGGATGCCCTTGTCACTGCTCACATTTCCTTTGACAGAATCGTTTCTTATTGTAGCAGACGTTGTGATGCTGCTGGAAGAATGTCCACCAGAAGAACCTCGACTGCTGCCATTATTGCTGCTCTCCTTTTTGAGCTCCGGCGTCATAAATTTAAGCTCGGTTGCCGGTCCCACATGGGACGTCTCTGTCTCTTTCATACGGATGAACGCCGAATACGCTGTGTTCGGCTGGCAGTCCGTCTTCTGGTTATTATCAGACCAGTTTACGCCATCGAAACTGTACTCAGCACCGTCAACCGCCTGAATCGTAGCTGTAAATGTCTGATTATCGCTGTTTGGGCTGACAGATACCTGGCTGGATACCGCATCCTGATGGATCTTCGGATCCAGGATCTCGAACGTACCGCTGGTGCTTCCGACATAGTTGCCGCTCTCTTTTGCCCGAATCAGGACATTCGCCGTTCCAATCGCCGTGTTATCTGTGTATGTAATTTCATACTCAGACGGATCCACGACCGTTCCATTCAGTTCTACCCAAACCATCTTTGCATCCGGTTCCACCGCACCGCCCCGGTATACATACGTTCCATAGACGGTCACTTTGGCATCTTTCAAATCAGGTCGGAGAATATTGTAGTAAGCCTTGTTCGTCCCTCCATAATTTCCCTGACCGCTGATCGTAATCTCATAATTTTCTCCCGGATAAATGGACTGTGGCATTGAAACCGTATAATCCGTATCCAGAATCAATTCCTCATTTCTGGAGTGGTCCATTACCTTTATGGTCGGATGCTTCTCTGTGACATCATACGGTAAATCTGTTTCGGACAGAAGTATTTCGATATCGTCACCTGCAATCGATTTCTCTGTGATTGTAAAATCTGCTTCCACCGCAGAACCATGCAAATTGTCTTTTCCCGACACGATCACCTTATAACTTCCAGCCTCTTTTGGGGTTATAAAGCCACTCTGCTGTTCGCGCCGATAGAGAACTTCATAATCTGTTTCTGGAAGTGTCACCCCATTTAATACTACGGATGCCACCGATGGCCGTTGCTCTTCTCCTGTATACACACTTGTTTCAGAACTAAGTGTAACACTGGCATTTTTTAAATCACCCGGCAAAATTGTAATATGTAAAGAACCTATTTTATCCTCGTAGTTTGCAAGACTCGCTTTATAATATACCTCATAGCCACCACTATTCGTAAATGCCGGCACTGATTCGGTAAACTCAGCAGACGGGGCAGGCGATAATCCATATGTAAATTGAACCGGGTCGCCACTATACGGTGCTTCCGCATGAGTTTCTACGACAGCCCTCTGCTCCGTTCCACTGTAATGCAATTCTCCCCTCTGCTTAACCCATACATTTTGTAACTGCGCTTTTTCAATCTTGCCATAAGCGGTTGCTGTCGTTTGATTCAGTGTATAATTTCCATTCTCATTTTCACCTGTAATCGTAATACCGCTTGCTGTTATCTTCTTATTGTCGCCAGCGTTTGGATCTTCATATGAAATGGAGACTGCCGATGCTTCTACGCCTTCTACTTGGGTGCTGCCGTCCATTAAAATGATTTTCACATCGCCATTCACATTTACCGAAGCATTATAAGTTTTCGTTAATGTACCGGTAATCGACGGGGTCAGGGCTTTTGCTTTGATTTCAAATGTGCTGCTGGTAACTGTACCTGTAAAGTTATTATCTTGTGAATCAACTGCCGTCAGAATCACTCTGTAAGTTCCAGCATTTATACACGCTGCACAAGAAATCCAGCTTTCATTTTCCTGCTTTTCATAACTCACCCTATAAGAATCAGATGGTATGGGTGTTCCATTTGAAATATTGGCAGTTACTGTCGGAACCTGGTTTTCGCCATTGTATGTAAACTCATTTTTGTTAAGCGTTACCTCTGCACCATTCAAATCAAATGGAGCAATTTGAACCGCTCCTGACACAAAGGTCTGAGTCTGGTAATTTTTACTTGAAATTTCAACCTGATAGGTTGCACCGGAATCTGCGCGGTCTTTTACATTCGGCAGCTTCTCAGTAAATTCCCCGACAACTCCATTCTTTACCTTCGCATATTTGATCGTCATATCAGCTGAAGGCGTTTTTCCATCTACTTCAACTTTTACTGCATCATGCTCAAAACCATCATAGGTGCCACTATACGGTTCGACAGAAACACCGGTCAATGTTCCTTTTTCAACCGTCAGAGTAACCTCCTGTGTCGCTTCTTTATAAAATCCAGTCGCCTCTGAGGTAACTTTTACTTTTATTGTCCCTACGGAATCTGCGATAAGTTTTCCGCTCTCTGTATCTATATGAGCAAAATTCGCACCATCAGATACCGTATAGCTTAAGGTTCCATGCTCGGATGGAAGGTCAAAATAGCTTTCCAAATCTACCTTCTGACCCACTTTAATTGTTTTAGAAACATTCTTCACTGTAATACTTAAATCTAGCTTTTTATCATCCTCAAGACTGCCATCTCCAGTCAAGGTGCCACCGGTTTTGGTAAATGTGCCCGGTCCGTTTAAGAAGCCATTTAATTTCAATTTACCTGCTTTCAACTCAACCTTGTTATTACCGCCAGCAGCACCCATATAAAAATCACCATTGACCGTTAGCGTGGAAGTTTCCCCATTAAGTTCTATGTTTCCTCCTTGCTGTACTATGTCCCCATTGTAAATTACGCTTCCACCCGTTATACACAAACTCGCCCCTCGTGCTTGATAAAAGGATTGAGTATTCCCCTCCGCAGTTACCTCACCTCCTGATATATTAATATTGCTCCAACCTGCAGTTAGTAAGCCACGCTCTTTCCCTTTAATCACAAGCGTTCCACTCTCTACTGTCAAACTTCCGCCATTACTGATTACCAGTCCTCCGTAGTTTGCGCCATTATCCTCAGTCGAACTTACCTCTATCTTTCCTGTTCCTTTCATTGTTAACGAAGAGTTTTTTTCAATTACTAACCCATCTTGTGTTCCATTTACTGTAAGATTTCCATCTCCCTCAAAAGTAGCACTCGCTAATTTTGATATATAAAATCCATGATGATATGAATATGAAGAGGAAGATATTCCACTTAATGTATTATTTGCTCCCTTTAATACAACCATCCACTTTCCTTCAAGAAGCTGTATTCCCTGTGCATGAATTCCCCTTAATGTTAATATAAAATTATCTTCGTCTACCTTTTCTATATCATATCCATTTCCCTGATATGTATTATTCTCTGAAAACTTAAAATTGTTGTTTATTTTACCATTTTCATCAAATATTGCTATCACAGCTCCAACAGCAAGCGGCATTATCTCTGGCTCCTCCAACACCACTTTCACCTGCAGCGCCTCGGCATCCGCATCCAGCTCATACCCCTCCGGCAGCTTCGCCTCAAACAAAAATTCGCCCTCGGTTGGATATTTTCCTTCTTCGTCTTCTTTATATTCAGCGCAGTTCCAGCCGGACAGCGCAATTTCTTTCTCCGCTGGTTCGTCATTTTCGTCATTTTCACGCACATTTGCCAGAATCTGTTCCGGCAACATGGAAACGATCTCTTCAAACGGGATCTGATCCTCTTCGGTCACAGCAAGCTGCAATTCTCCGTCAATCAGCGCTTCCTGCTCATCGATCCACTCCCATGACAGAATCTGCGGCAGTTTTTTCTCCGGAAGAACCGTCACCTCAATGCGCGGCAAAAAGCCGGTATTCAGTTCGTAGCGGCTGCTTTTCAGCTCCGCATCAAACACATAAACACCCGGTGTTTTTCCATCGTATGTATCTTTTTCACTGAACGTCTCATCCAGCACCCAGCGGACTTTGACATCTTTCCAGTTTTTGCCTGTTTTCGTCTCGTCTGCATCGGACGGGGATGCTTTCTGCTCGGTGTCATCCACCCCCCCTATTTCCGATTTTTCTGTAACACCTGCCTCAGACGGGGACGCTTTCCGAACTGTACCATCTGTTTCAGATAAAGAAAGCTTCTGAGACGTTTTTTCTGTTTCCGCTTCCTCGTCTTCGCTCCGAAGCTCCGACGGCGTAGCAATCTTTTCCGCACCATCTTCATCTTCTACACCGTCTTCTCCGTCTGGTGCATCTTCCGCCCAAATACGCATACTCAGCTTGTCCGGCAGCTCCAAATCTTTATATTTTGTCCCATACGGCACTTCCTGATGCAGCACACTCTCCGGCAGTGCCTTGACCTCCTCGATCTGATACACTTTGCTGCCTGCCAGGGCGCGTGGCTGCCATTCACACGTATTCCAAACCAATATCGATGCCAATGTGGCTGCCAGGATGCGTTTGTAAGTCTTTTTCATCGTCTTCCCCACCTTCCTCAACTATTCCAATCCCGTTTTCTCTATGTATTATTAACCATTTCGAATTATCTCATATTCGATATTTCCCTGAGATCACAAAATGTCCTACCTAGTATCCCCTTTTAAGAATACCAGATAGAACACTTTATGGAAGTACTTCGACGCAAACGGTCAAACTTCGACCTAATTGGTCATTTTACTGCTTCTCTCTCCCATCCCAGACACCATTTTCATCGACATAATAGCCGTCCGGCGTCTTACGTCCGGCATACATAAGTCCCCTCATTCCGTCGGATGTCGGGTGGAAATAGTACCATTTTCCATCAATCAGCACCCAGCCGGTCTGCATACCACGTTCTGGATCGAGGTAGAACCAGCCGCCGTAGTCTTCGTCGCGCAGCCAGCCGGTCTTGATATAACCGTTCTCGTCGAACGTCCACCAGTTTCCGTTGATCTGCTCCCACGCATACGCAATGCCGTTTGTGCCGCGCATCGCTGCCTTCGGGTAGCTGTTGTCTGCGAAACGGAGCCACCAGCCGTGTTCATCCTGCATCCAGTGGCTGTAGCCGTCGTTCGCGGTGCCGTTATTAGCGCCGGTCAGGATGCCCTTGTCACTGCTCACATTTCCTTTGACAGAATCGTTTCTTGTTGTAGCAGATATTGTGATACGGCTGGAAGAAGAACGGCCGCCGGAAGATCCACGATTACTACTGTTGCTATTATTTCCGCTATTGTCAGTATCATTTTTATCGTTCGTTGGCGGAACGGTGGCGGTCAGCTCTACCATTCCCGTCATCGGCGCAATCTCATAATTCCGTGCCGCCCACTCATTCGGCGTAAATACTGCCTCGTAGCTATGGGTTCCGGCCTTCGTCAGCTGCGCCGGGTTCTTCCAGGTAAAGGTTCCGTACTCGGTACTTCCTCCTGTCAGGGCGGATGCACTCAGAGGTCTTCCCGCCTCTACGCTGGCTGCTGCCGCCCAGATGATCGACGGTGCAGGCGCCTGATAAATGGTTCCGGTTGTCTCAGTCGGGAACACAACTTGATAGTTGCCCGGATGGGTTGAATTTTCCCCAGCCGTCACCGTCACTTCGGACGAATCCAGTGTTATCTGCTTATCGGTTCCGGCATTTGTATCTGCAAATCTGCCTTTCAGACCGCTGATTGTAAGCGTCTGACCGGCGATTCCTGTCTCAACGGTGGCGTCAACTGCAACTTCTGGACTGCCGTCGTAGGTCTTTTTAACTGGCAGCGTGAGCGCCGCTTTCAGTTCCTTCGGGGAAATATCTGGATATACGCTCTTTCCTAATTGGTACCCATACTTTCCTTCCACATCTGGATCATCTGGTGTAAATTCTGCATAATATTCCTCTGTTCCATTTACCTCCGGATAAATCTGGTTCGAAGAAGTTGTGTCCTGCATCGTACTCCAGGTCCAGGTTCCCTGAATTGGCTCGTTGTGGGAATTGTAAACTCCGTAGCCATCTGCCAGTCTCAGAGAAACTTGACTCAGCGGCTGACCGTAGGTTCCCTGTGTGACAAATTCTTTTTCGCCGCTTCCTGCGATTTTTAAAATATCCTGCGTTGTTACAAGCACGGCAGTACTTTGCTCCGACGCAAACTGGCTGTCGGTTGCCCTGGTTCGAACCGCTATCGTATATGTATGTGCCGGTTGTAAGCCTTCAAACTTCGATGACTGCTGCCATTGCGGCTCACCATTTCCAGACTCCTCATCTACAATTCCATACTCATACTGTTCATTCTTTACCACGCCAATCCAGTTATATGACTTTATGATTGATGTTGCGTCTATTTTATCCGGTTTTTGAGGTCTTGCCGGAATGTCGAGTGTCTGAAGCTTTCCTGTAAATTTTCCATCTGTATTGCTTGCAGCACCCCGATAATAAACTTTATACAGCTGTTCGCTGGTTGCCCTAGAGCTCATAATAAATTTAGTAATCGAAACAGCTGCTCCTGTGCCTGTTTCCGCTGACTTCCAGTCTGTCGGGGATGTCTTTCCGAATACATACTGTACACCTTCTGGAACTGTAACCGTCTCATCGGCATAAGACAATACCGGCTGTTTCTCTTGTTCAACTTCCTGTCTTGCCGGAATCGGAATCGCTGCCGCCTCGCTGGCTGCATTGGAACCACTTGCTTTTTTTCGGACGTACAGGGAAATCTCTGTCGTATCGTCCGGCTGTTTGTCCAGAATCTCGGTCAATGAAATATAACCTTTGACCGGAATAGTCGTCCAGGATGAGGAATTATCTGACTCGGCAAATTCCAGCGGCTCGGATGCACGGTTTTTCAGTTCTTCTTTTTCGTAGTCGATGGAAATGTCCGTTATCTCTGGTGCTGCCTGGGCTGTGCGGAAGGTAACGAATTTCACATCTGAAAATTTCGTTTTACCATTCTCAACCTTTGATACTACCAAACTATATGTATACTCAGTATTTGGAGATAAACCACTTAGGTTAGTTATTATAACTCCATCACTTCCAAATCGACAGCTCAGATTGCTTGCACAGATCTCTGAAACACTACTTGCCTCTCCCTGTTTATAATAGAAATACATATTTGAAGCAGCCTGCACACGAAGTTCAGCCGTCGTTGAGGTAATCCTTCTTACTACCGCAGAACGAATCGTAACTGTCTGGTTATTGGAATAGCTTTCACCATTCTTATAGACTGTTCGGCTGTATTTTCTAAACTGCGGATACGCATCTCCGCCGTTTTCATCCAAATTTTGTCCCCAGACGCCTTCGCTTGCATCGCCGTTTAATTTGTAGGCAATTTCGCCGCTCTGAAACTGGAGTTCTGTAACTTGATGTCCTTGTCCTCTTTCTCCTTTTTGATAAACATTCTGAATTGTGAGAGGATAATTGCTATCACTGGTATTGTATATTCCAGATGAATCCGAGACATCAAAACAATTTTTTACAGCAGTACTTCCTCCACTATAAAAGAATCCTGCAGTTCTAATTTTTCCTGCCACAAAACAATTTTCAATAGCTGAATCATAAATATCTTCACATAATCCATACTCCCAAACTTGTCCCGTTTCCGATTTCTCAAAACTCATTCCAAGATTCTTTACTGAGGCATTCCATATTTTGTATATTATTCCCTCTCCAGAACTATCTTTCGCATATCTCAATCCCGAAATAATATGATAATTTCCATCTATATTTCCATAATACTTCCCACCAGATGGTTTGATTCGCCTCCAGTAATGCCCGTCTGGAATCTCAATATCCTTCATCAGTTTCAGATTACTATGATCAGAAATCTCATTTCGATTGATCTGCTCCGCAAACCAGAACAGCTGTCCCGCATTCCGAACCTGATAATATCCACCGCTTTCTTCTGCCGGCTGATATCCATTTTTACAAACCACGCAGAATCCATCTGTATCGAAATTCTCATGTCGGCAGCTGATATCTTCTTCATACATTGTAATTTCAGTTACCTGATTCCATTTAGATATCGTCTGTCCGGACACCGTAATCGGTGCTCCATTATTTAGTCCTGGTACCGTCACAGAAATATCTGTCTGTCCGGCATTATCTGGCAGATATACGGTTATATAACCTGTATAATTGCTATCATATGTGATTTCGCTCGACGGAACTGCGATCGTATTGCTTTCTTCCTCTCCGCTGATCAGTTCCACGCCATCCTGCTTTACCACAATCTCACTGGCCGTCAGTGGCTCATCTACCTGATTGATCGCCAGAGAAACGAATTTTAAGCGTGTTTTATACAGCGGAGTTCCTGTCATTATATCTTTCGAACTGTTATCATCCAGCGTCACAATTCCCAAATCGTATGTATAGTCTCCTGCTTTTAAAGTTACCTGCTGGGGTTCTTCCGATGGTTTTAAATAATTGCTTGGAAAAACCGTTCCCGTATACGCGCCACGATCACCAACTTTCATCGTCCCCGCATCCCAGGTCACAGTTCCAACGGTTATCTTCGCCGGATAAGAGCTTTTCGTCAGTCTTCCATCGTATACCATACAGTTAAATGTATATTTTTTCAGGCTGGCATTCGCATCTTCCGGATAATACGTTCCACCGTTCAGATTTACCTCTGCGTCCTCGCTGATGCTAATCGAACCTTCCAGTTTTTGATCTTCCGCTGGTCTCCAAGCTGCACGCTCACCGACGCCAATGGCATTGACCTCATTGTTGATTGCGCTTGCAGAAATCGTTCCTCCGGTAATCTGAATATCACCACATTTATAGCCGCCTACTATAGGCTTCGCGCCGTAGCCACAACCGATTCCCGGCGCAGGATAGCCATGTCCCCATGTGGTATATCCACCCTGTGCTGTGATATCCCCGCCGCGTATATAGATTTTATCTACGCATCCATAAGCTCCGCCGCCGATTCCAGCCCCACTATAACGATTGAGGCGTTCACTGCTGTAGCTTCCGGTTCCTCCCTCTGCATAGATAATTCCTCCGGTAATCGTAATGGTTCCCGTATCTCCCTCTTTGGTTCCGCCAATCCCGGCAGACATTCCAGATCCGTAGGCTTCAATATTGCCGCCATGGATCGTGATCTCTCCCAGTGTGCCGCCACTTTGTCTGGATGCACCGATTCCGGCGGAGTCCGCTCCGGTTGCCTCCAGACTTCCATTTCCATCAATAATCAGGTTACATCCCTCCGGCACATCAATCGCCGCATAGACTTCCCCGCCTTTTAAGACGTTCTTGTTCGACAGTGTCAAATGCAAGGTCGCGCCATCCCGCAATCCGATCGCCGGTTTCCACTGTGTACCAATCTCGATATCCAGATTTTGAATGGTAAGGAATGCGACCGTACCAGAGCCGCTTATGATAATATTATTCTTATCTGTACTTCCATAGATCGTTGAACCGTTGTATACCTGCTGTGCTACACTTGGACTGTCAATTATAATGCTCTTTTCAGAAATATCATAATACTTGCTCGCCAAGGTCATCAGCTGCATTTCACCAACTAATACATAAATTTCTGGAAGTTCGATTTTTTCCGCCAATTCAACCTTCTCTGCTGTTTCGCCGTCAAGTCCAATCAAATGTTCTCCCAGGTTCTCTGGTAGAACCGGTATGTAGACATAGGTTCGCCCGTTGTATTCCTGATTCGCGTCCGCATAACCCGCCCAGGTTTTCTCCTCGCTCTCGATCGGCTCGCCGTCTTCGTCGAACTCATCGAAATACTCCTGTACGGAAATACCGCCGTGAAATTCCGAAAGATCGCTCTGTTTTTCATCCAGTTTCCAGGTAATTCCTGTCAGCTGATACTGCGATGCCGTCTCATCCCCAACATTTTCCTCTTCCCCGACCGTTTCTTCCGTTGACTCGCCATCTACTGCCTTGTCATCTTCTGTCGCTGCATCCGCTTCATCTGCACCGCCCTCATCCAGATTTTCCACCTGCACATCGAGCGTATCCGGCAGGATGATATCGCTTTCTTTCGCTCCCAGTGCCAGGTTCTGAACCTGAATTGTTTCCTCTAATTCGAAAAATTCTGTAATCTCCGGTGCTGCCTCTTCCGGCAATACGGTCACTTCGATGCGCGGCAGAAAACCTGTGTCCAGTTCATAGCGGCTGCTTTTCAGTTCCGCGTCAAACACATAGACACCCGGTGTTTTTCCGTCGTATTTTTCCTTCTCACTGAATGTCTCGTCGAGAACCCAGCGGACTTTGACCTCTTTCCAGTTTTTATCGTCTTTCGTCCCGTCGGCCTCGGACGGGGATGCTTTCTGCGCGATGTCATCCGTGCCTGCTTCCGATTTTTCCGCTGCATCTGCCTCCGATGGGGACGCTGATAAAGCATCTTTCCGGACTGTTTTACTCACTTCAAGCGAAGCATCCGGCTGGGATTTTTCATCTGCGTCTGAAATCTGGGACGGCGTGGCTATCGTTTCGCCTCCGCCCTTGTCCGCTGCATCCTCCTCCCCATCTGTTCCAGTTTCCTCTTCCGCCCAAATACGCATACTCAGCTTATCCGGCAACTCCAAATCTTTATATTTCGTCCCGTATGCCACTTCCTGATGCAGCACGCTTTCCGGCAGTCCCTTTACCTCCTCGATCTGATAAATCTTGCTTCCCGCCAGGGCGCGCGGCTGCCATTCACACGTATTCCAAACCAATATCGATGCCAATGTGGCTGCCAGGATGCGTTTGTAAGTCTTTTTCATCGTCTTCCCCACCTTCCTCAACTATTCCAATCCCGTTTTCTCTATGTATTATTAACCATTTCGAATTATCTCATATTCGATATTTCCCTGAGATCACAAAATGTCCTACCTGGTACCTTTCTAGTATAAAGATACCAAATAGAACATTTCATGAAAACCACATCGACGCAAACGGTCAAACTTCGACCTATTTGGTCATTTTACTGCTTTTCTCTCCCGTCCCAGACGCCATTTTCATCGACATAATAGCCGTCCGGTGTTCTGCGTCCGGCATACATAAGTCCTTTCATTCCATCGGATGTCGGGTGGAAATAGCACCATTTGCCGTCAATCAAGACCCAGCCGGTCTGCATGCCGTGTTCCGGATCGAGGTAGAACCAGCCGCCATAGTCTTCGTCGCGCATCCAGCCGGTCTTGATATAGCCGCTTTCATCGAACGCCCACCAGTTGCCGTTTACCTGCTCCCATGCATATGCAATGCCATTTGTACCGCGTTTTTCTGCCTTCGGGTAGCTGCTGTCGGCAAACCGCAGCCACCAGCCGTGTTCATCCTGCATCCAGTGACTCTTTCCGTCATTGGCAGTGCTGTTGGCAGTTCCTGTGAGAATACCTATGGTGCTGTTGGTTCTTCCCTTCACCGGATCCTGCCTGGTCGCTCCGCTGCCGGAAGACTTGTCACGTCCGGAGGAAGAGCTCTGGCTGCCTGATTGGCCTGGCTTGTCGGAGTTATCTGGCTTGTCGGAGTCTTCTGGCTTATCCTCTGCCGGTGGAGCTGCCTTACTGATTTCAAATGTAAGGGATGCCGGAGTTGGTGTGTTGTATCTGGATTCCCACGTATTAAATTCGCCAAAGCCAAATTCGGCTTTGATTGTGTGGGTGCCTACCAATGATTCTCCTGGCTTCGTCCACTTAAGTACAGCGGTTCCATCTTCCCCTACCGAAACTATATCTGCATCCGGGTTTTCATTATCAAAGAAATGAACATAACCCTGCAGCTTGTCCTGGTAAACTCCCTGCACGCTGGCAATGATATCAAAATCCTCTTCCTCTGTTCCCAGAATTCCTTTCGAAAGCTTAGCCCCGGTCGTCCGGTTCACAGCCGTTAAAATAAGGGCGAGTGTTCCTTTATGAATGTTTATGGTTCTCTTTACAGGTGTAGTTGTACCGAAATAATTTCTTCCGTTTTCCATGGTGATGATTACATCTGCGGAACCCGTGCCTTTGATGGTCACCTGTCCCTGTGCATCCACGGTGAGAACCTTTTCATCGGAGCTTTCATATTTCAGAGCTCCATCTCCCACTACAGTCACACCAGTCAGTGGAAAGCTGTCATCTCCATAGGTTTTTTCTCCGGTCCATGCTTTCTGGTCGATTGAAACCGAACCCTGTATCGGACGGATCGTTCCGGTCTGAGCTGGATATATGATACGGTAATTCTGCAGATTCACTCCACTCGCACCTGTCTCAATTACTGCCTCTGAAGAATCAATGGTTACCGTCTTATCGGTTCCGGCATTGGCATCTTCAAATCTGCCTTTCAGACCGCGGATGTTATAGCTATGCCCCGTGCTCTGACCCGGAGTTTCTATCTCCACCGTCGCCTCTAATGCGATATCTGTACTTCTGTCATAGTCTTTTACAATAGGTGTCGTAATAACTGCGGTCAACTCTTTCGGAGATATCTCCGGAACCACACTCTGGGTCAAAGGTTCTCCATACTGCCCTTCCGATGCTTTATCAGGTATAAATTCGACCTGATATGCAGTGCTTCCCTTTACCTCCGGATAAATGGAGGAAGCAGACATTCCGCCCTGCCTTTCAATGAAGTGCCAATTTCCAGAAACCTCCGTTCTACCATAATTAACAACCTTAAATTTCTCTGCCAGCCGTACTTGAATCTGAGCAAGCGTCTGTCCATAGGTTCCTTTCGCTTCAAAGGATACAGCGCCAGCGGGACCGTCGATCAGTAATGCATCCGGTGTTGTCACCTTCAAACGATCAGCCGGCTTCGATGCAAAACTGCTGTCTGTTGCTTTCACACGAAGGGTTATATAATAGGTGTTAGCCGGCTTCGGCGATGTAAACGTCCTCTCCGACTGCCACTTAGGCTCACCAGACTCAGATTTGGCAATTCCGTACTCGTAACGGGAACCGACCGGTCTTTTTACCTTGATAGAGTAGCTGTCTTTCGTTATATCTGTTTCCTGTATCTGGTCCGGTTTTGCCGGTCTTGCCGGAATCTTTATCTCGGTTGCTTCGCCTGCAGCGCCGGAAGTGCCCGCTTTCTTACGGACATACAGGGAAATCTCATTTGTACCTTCTGGCTGGTTATCCAGAATCTCTGTCAGCGATGCCGCACCATTCACCGGAATTTCCGTCCAGGACGATGCCGTTTCTGACTGTGCAAATTCCACTGCGCTCTGTAAATTGTTTCTCAATAATTCCTTTTCATAATCAACAGAAGTCAGTTCACGTTCTAACTCATTCGTAGCTGAACCCGCCTCCACTTTTCCTTTGTAGTTGATGCCGGAAAAGGTTGCCTTCACTAAATCGGCGGCTGGGAGGTACATATACACAACGCCGTTTGGAGCTGTCTGAGCATCCTTAAAACCATAGTTGCAAGAAGGAACGTCGATGCTGGCATTCTTTATCACGCCATCTGCTTCATAAACACTGGATAAATCGGCTTTCGTGGCATAAACAGGAACTCCCGTACCATTCAATGGACTTTCCAGGTTCAAATTTCCCGAACTATCTGCTTTCAGGCTTCGAACCCGAGGTGCACTATTATAAAAGTTTCCCTTGTTTACCATATAAAACGTTCCACCATTGATAATAACCTCTGTCTCCTTGCCCGATGCTCCCGATCCTATATCTGATATTTTAGAATCCGTATCTTTGCTTTTATCCAGGCAAAACGTTCCACCATTAATCTCTATCTGTGAGCTTCCAGACTCACCGCTTCCAACAGAAGCCCCTTTCCCTGAGTACGCTGTAATCATTCCGCCATCGATTTTCACCTGTGCATTACTCGCGAATCCGGATCCGGATCCGCTTCCAATCCCAGCCCCATACTGCGCATGTACGTTAATTTTTCCACCTGTAATATGGATCTGAGCCGTTGAAACACCCAGCCTATTCGAATAACCAGAACCAATTGCTGCTCCTAGCCCACTGTTTTCCTTTACATCAGCAGTAACAGTTCCTCCATTAATCTGTATTTTCTGTACACTTTTCCAAAACGAAGCACCGATTGCCGCTGCAAAAGAGCTCCCTGAAAGCTTAGCCGTAACCGTTCCTCCATTGATGATGATCGTACCCGCATCCGCTTCCGGAGCGCCTCCTATCGCTGCTCCACTGTTACCTCTAGCCTGACTTACCACCTCTAGCGAACCGTCTGCATCTGGCTTACAATCTATGGTAATCTGTGCCTTCTCAGCCACACTAATCCCCGCCGGAGCTTTTGATTCCGTTTTCTGAACCTGAATCTTATTCTCTCCTTCCAGATACATGAGCACGTGGGAACTACCGTTAATCTGAATTGGCGCTGCATCCTGTGCTGCGGTTTCTGATGCCTGGAGATGGATGCCTTTTACAACCAGCTTCACATTCTGCGCTGCTGATGTATTGATTTTTAAAAAATGCGTCGTATTCTCTTCACTTGTCACAATCGTATAGACTGTCTCATACGACTGCCCCGGTATTGTTTTTAACGTGCTCCCGGTCGAATCTGCTTCCTTCTGATAATGCGAAATGACCAGATTTCCTCCCTGTTCCGAGAATGTGATATCGCCCTGGGAAAGATCCAGCACACCTTCAAAGGTCTGTATTTCATTCAGGACCACTATCTCTGTCCCTGCCTCATCTGCATTCACTTTCTTCTGGTTCAATGTAAATTGACCATTCGACTCTCCAAGTCCCGCTATTCCCGTCTTAATTTCAAACTGATATTCGCCTGTCGGAAGATATGCCGTTGCAACTGCACTATTTTCATTTGAAGCATCTTTTACCAATTTCCCATCAAAAGCAAACTGTCCCAGCTCCTTGCTCAATTCTACAGGGTTTCCTGTGCCAGCTGCATCTGTCCGCTTTGCCCGCAGTTTCACCTGATCGGTATCCTGTACCTGTGATGATAAGAATACAAAGCGTACCGGATACAGTTTTTCACCAATGGAAAGAGAAAGTGCCGTTTCTTCTTTATTTTCTAAGGTAAGCGTTCCGGACACTTGGTACGCCGTTCCATTTTCTCCAGATTCCTGAATCGTAACTACAACCGGAATCTCATCTCCATGTAGAGAGGAATACCAGCTGACCTTTCCTGCCGAAATCTGATAGTTAGACGCTTTCGTATCCGAATAACTCAGAATATCCGGCAAAACTCCGCTTTCATCCTGATCGCCTACCTGAACGGTCAGCGTATAATTCTGATTATTTTTCAAACGGCCATCATAAATGGTTAAATCCAGCATTTTCTTATATGCCTCTTTTCCCAGCGTAACAGGAACGTTCTCATCTTTTCCTGCAGACAGGACAGCCGTTCCTGTCTCTGTAACCGTATTGTTTTGGGAGTCTGTCACCTCCGCCACAACTGACATCTCTCCCGTAAATCCGAGCCACTCTGTCACAGCCGGTATCGTGCCTTTGAATTCTCTAACAATCATCTCTGCGTCTGTTTCATAAACAGGCGTGCTTCGAGCGGTATCTCCCTCCTGATAGAAACGAATTTTTACAGAGTATGTTCCATCTGACAACTGATTGTCATAGACGGTCATCTGGAATGTTTTTTTACCAAATGTACACGTTGTTCCACGCGGTTCTATCGTTCCGTCTGTCAGTTTTAATTTCACCTGCTCTGAAATATCAACGCTTCCGCCTATTTGTTTATTGTCTCCATTTTTATCGATACCTCCGTACCCGATATTTCCCTTAACCTTCAGATTTCCACTGAATATGTTTATCGTGCCACAGGGCAGCTTTAAATCGAGCAGAGCATTCCGTCCGCTTCCGATTGCAGCACCGTACTTTACATTCCAACTGCTTGCCTCAACCTCCGGTGCTTCTCCTTCTTTCCCGCCAATCTGGATCGAATCTACGGCTCCATTGTCTCCGCCTCCAATTCCAGCTCCGGTCTCTCTTCCGCCTTCCGCTTTTACGGTACCGCCCAAAATCCGGATCGTTCCGCCAATGCCATACATACCTGTTCCGATTCCCGCACCCCCAAGATGTACCTTCGAACCCCTAAACCAGCAACCTCCACCAACCGCATGGATATTGCCGCCTTGAATCTCAATCGTACCTGTCTTATAGCTTATTATTGTATTTTCATGATCTGGCACCGTCGCCCTTCCGCCGATTCCTGCCGCACCATATCCGCCTCCGGTCGCGGTCAGACTTCCGGTGCTTTCTTTGGTAATGATCAGGGTTGCTTTTTCCTCAACCCCGATTCCAGCGCCGCCGTATGTACCCTCTAATGAATTTTCCCCTTTTACTGTTAAATTTAATTTTGCCTTTCCTTTCAGAAGGATTCCGGCTGCATTATCTATGATATCAGTGCCATAGCCAACATTTACACCTTCAATTGTCAAATTTACTGTAACATCATCAATTACAATACCACCTTCGATTTTCCGGCCTTCCGATAACCTTTCCGTCGGATGATAGGTGCCAGTGATCGTCATTCCATTTAACCGACCCACATTGTCTTTATTAATCACCAGATAATTTCCGTTCAAATCATACGTTTCATCCGCCAGCAGCGCCACGCCCGCGTCACCCACCATCACATAAATCTCCGGCAGGTCAGCCGTATCCGCCACTTCAAATTTGCCCAGCTCCTCCGGCAGTACCGCTCTATACACATACACACGGCCATTATAGTCCTGGTTCGCCTCAGCGTAGCCCGCCCAGGTCTTCGTCGAGGTCTCAACCGGCTCGCCGTTTTCGTCAAATTCTTCGAAATAGTCTTTTTCGGAAATGCCGCCGTGGAACTCCGGGAGGTCACTCTGCTCTTCGTCCAGTTTCCAGGTTATACCAGAGAGCTGCCAGACTGCCATTTCCGCCTCTGTATCTTTCTCTGTGCCCTTATTCGCTGCTTCCACCAGATGCATGTTCTGGCTGTCTTCCGCCAGCGTTTCATCCGCCGCTTCCACCTCAACCTCCAGTGTATCCGGCAGGACGATATCGCTTTCTTTCGCGCCAAGCGGAAGCTTCTGCACCGCAACTGCCTCATCTAACTCCGAAAATCCGATGATCGCCGGACCTTTTTCCTCCGGAAGCACCGTCACCTCGATGCGCGGCAAAAAGCCGGTATCCAGTTCATAGCGGCTGCTTTTCACTTCCGCATCAAACACATAGATACCCGGTGTTTTTCCATCGTATGTATCTTTCTCACTGAATGTCTCATCCAGCACCCAGCGGACCTTGACTTCCTTCCAGGTTTTATCGGTTTTCGTCCCGTCTGCATCGGATGGGGATGCTTTCTGCTCAGGGTCATCCACCCCCCCTATTTCTGATTTTTCTGTAACATCTGCCTCAGATGGGGATGCTTTCCGAACTGTACCATCTGTTTCAGATGAAGAAAGCGTCTGAGACTTTTTTTCTGTTTCCACTTTACCGTCTCCGCTTTGAAGCTCCGACGGCGTAGCAATCTTTTCCGCACCGTCTTTATCTTCTGCACTGTCTTCTTCATCCGATGCTTCTTCCGCCAAAACCCGCACTTTCAGCTTATCCGGCAGCTCCAGATCCTTATATTTCGTTCCATACGGAACCTCCTGATGCAGGATTTCATCCGAAAGCTCCTTCACTTCCTCGATATACTGCACCGAACTGCCTGCCAGCACCTGCGGGTGCCAGTCACACGTATTCCATATCATTACCGCCGCCAGCGCCGCTGCCAGGGCACGCTTATATTTCTTTTTCATGCTGTTTTCCCTCCATCTATTCTGAATGAATTTGTCTATTTCAGTCTGTTTCCCACCTGAACAAAATACTTTTTCTTCCGATCCAGCAGGCTTTCGCTGCACGCCACCAGAAGTTCTTCTAATTCTTCTTTTTTCGTCGGAAATACCCCGAATGCGGTCACATGGAGCCGCCAGGATTCGAGGGCATTGTCCCGGCCGGAAAGCCAGATTAAGGATGCCGCCGGGTTATTTTCCCGGATTTTTTCTACGATCTCCACTCCCTGTCTGCCCTGCACGGACGCCAGCATAATGAGGTAGGGATTCCCTTTTACAAAATGCAGATATGCATCCAGATCGCCGATATACGTGTGAATCATCGGCCATCTGCGGTTTTCAGTCAAAATTTCACGCAGCATTTTTTCCAGACCTTCAATGTCGGTCGGTTTTTCCCCATATATCACTACCCGTACCATATTCCACCTGCCTTTTTTGATTTGTTACTTTTCACACACCGTTATTGTTCACGCATACGTGCCCAGTAACGGATTTTCATTTACATTTCGGGCCATAACTTTTATACTATAAACATACCAAATGATGTTGTCAAGATTGGTTGACACATTTTTCTCAAGGACATCATGGACTAT
>NZ_CAKVZK010000016.1:0-55895 GCF_934835585.1 Clostridium sp. AF02-29
CCAGTGACACGAGGATTTTCAGTCCTCTGCTCTACCAACTGAGCTATCTGGGCATCCTGAGGAATCCTGTGATTCTCATGTTCGCTCTTGTTCAGCGACATGCATTATTATACTAAAGGGGACTGCGATTGTCAAGGATTTTTTTGAACTTTTGCAAAAACTTTTGCAAAAACTTTTTAAGCTTCACTACCTGGCAGTTACAGTTCACACATTATGTAAACTTAATGCAAAATCATCCAAATTTTAGAGTTGACAAATCTACTCCGTTGTGTTTATAATTCAGATAACGAAAACACAGAGAAACCGATGAGGAAGAGGAGTATCTGACCTATGTATCGCCACAGAGAGTTCCGGATGGTGGAAACGGAACGCCTTACCGTCAGTGAATGGACTTCCGAGGGCAGCCTTGAACGATTGCTTCAGTAGGGGCTGACGGGACCCCACCCGTTATCCATCGGGGCACGTATGATGGTACGTGTAAGCGAGTGGACATTTTCACAAATGTCAATTTGGGTGGTATCGCAGAAGTTTACGCTTTTGTCCCATGTATGGGGACAGAGGCGTTTTTTAGTTTCTGGAAACATTCTCAGTAAAATCTTTCATCACGGCGCGCGGCGCCAAACCAAAGAGAATCTTCTTTCCAGACACATTCTTTACTCTGCTCCGGCAAGGCAGACTGATACATCTGCCATCCAAAACAAATATCAAAATAAGAATAAAGAATGGAGAAAATGACTATGAAAAAGAATCTGAAAAAATTATTTGCACTTGGATGCACCGCAGCCCTGACACTGACAACCGCAGGATGCTCTTCCAGCACATCCAGCAACGCTTCCGAAGCAGACACCACCGCCGAAACCTCTCAGGAAGCTTCCGCGGACAAAAAAATTTATAATGTAGCGATTGTCAAACAGCTCGACCACGCTTCCCTCGATGAGATTGCAAATGCAGTCGAGGCAGAGTTAGATAAAATCGCCGAGGATAACAATGTAGCCATTTACTACGAACTGTACTCCGGCCAGAATGACCAGACAACCTTAAAGCAGATTGGTGATCAGGCGGTTGCTGACGGTGTTGACGCCATCATCCCGATTGCAACCCTGGCTGCACAGGTAGCGACCGTATCCGCACAGCAGACCCAGACACCGGTTGTCTACGCCGCTGTTTCCGATCCGGAAGCCGCTGAGCTGACCGGCATCGACTATGTAACCGGTACCAGCGATGCGCTGAACACCGAGAAAATCATGGATATGATTTTTGCCGCAAACCCAGATGTTAAAAATGTGGGGCTTTTATATTCCTTATCTGAGGCAAACTCAACCAAACCGATCGCGGATGCAAAGGCATACTTAGATGAAAAAGGCATCTCCTACACCGAGCAGACTGCAAATACCAACGACGAAGTAATTACCGCTGCCTCCTCCCTGGTTGCTGACAAAGTAGACGCTGTCTTCACTCCTACCGACAATGTCATCATGGCAGCTGAGCTGGCTATCTTCAAGGATCTGGCCGATGCAGGCATCCCGCACTATGCCGGCGCTGATTCTTTCGTCCGCAATGGCGCATTTGCCACCTGCGGCGTCAACTACACGGCTCTTGGTACACAGACCGCTGACCTTGCTTATCAGGCAATCACCGAAGGCATGGACGGCATGGAAGACTACTACACCGCAGAAGGCGGCATCGTAACCGTAAATACCGAGACTGCAGAAGCCCTGAATATTGACACAGCTGTATTCAAAGACTTTGGCGATGTTGTAGAGGTTACAACCACCGAGGACTAACATCCTCATCCGATGGCACTTTGTTTTTCATTTGCCTGAGATTTGTTTCATAACCGATCCACCAATTTTTACATATTATAATGTTTGACTGACTTTCATGTACTCTCAGAGCCGTAAGACAGACCAGACGCCAGCCGCATCCCCCCGCTTACCACGCGGCTGGCGCATCTGCCTTATGAACGCTCTGGGAGTACCGATCATTCTACGGAGGTAATTTCCCATGCTTCATATTTTACAAACCGCTCTGGAACTGGGATTTCTGTATGCGCTGGTGCCGATGGCGCTGTTCTTGAGTTTCCGCATACTGGACATCGCGGATATGACGACGGACGGCTGTTTCGTCCTCGGCACAGCGGTATCCGTCACAATGGCTGCGGCAGGGCATCCATTTCTCGCGGTTCCGGCTGCCATGCTTGCAGGCATCTGCGCCGGATTTGTCACCGCATTTCAGCAGACCCGTCTCGGCGTGCCGTCCATTCTCGCCGGTATCATCACCAATATGGGACTCTACACCATCAATCTGATGGTAATGGGCTGGAGTGCCAACGTGAGTCTTTTAAAGACAGAGACCATCTTTTCCCTGCTTCAGAAAACCGGTATCGGGGGTGACTGGTATGAAGCACTTCTGGCAATCTGCGTAACTGTGCTTGCGGGCGCACTGCTCGTCTATTTTCTCGGTACCCGTCTGGGACTCTCCATCCGGGCAACCGGCAACAACATTGACATGGTGCGCGCCTCCTCGATCAACCCGACATTTACCATTACAGTCGGCTTATGCATCGCCAATGCGCTGACCGCACTCTCCGGCGCAATGGTCGGTCAGTATCAGAATACCGCCGACATCAACGGCGGCACGGGTATCGTCGTGATCGGTCTTGCCTGCCTGATCATCGGTGAAACCGTCCTCGGACGCCGCGGCGTGGCAAGAGGTGTCATCGCCACCGTCATCGGTTCGATTATTTACCGTTTTATCTACGCTATCGTCCTGTATACAAAAATCATGCCTGTACAGGGGCTGAAACTGGTCACCGCTGTGATCGTAGCGCTGGCAATCGCATTTCCGACGATCCGGAAATGGGCGGCATTCCAGACACGTAAAAATGCAGCGGCACGCCGGAAGGGAGGACACGGAGCATGTTAAATATTCAGTCGATATCAAAAACCTTTAATCCGGGAACTGTCAACGCCAAACAGGCGCTCTCCGGGCTGTCCCTGCATCTGGATCACGGAGATTTCGTGACAATCATCGGTTCCAACGGCGCCGGAAAATCGACCCTGTTCAATGCGATTGCCGGCAGCTTCTACGTCGATGACGGCTTTATCGAGCTGGACGGCGAGGACATCACCTATATGCCGGAGCACAAGCGCAGCCTGATGGTCGGCCGCCTCTTCCAGGACCCGTTAAAGGGAACGGCGCCGGGCATGACGATCGAAGAGAATCTTGCCCTCGCCTATCTGCGGACTGCAAAGGGAAAATCGCCATTTTCCCGCATTTCCAAGAAAGATAAAGATGCGTTCCGCGAACGCCTCTCCCTCTTAAATATGGGGCTTGAAGACCGGATGACCCAGCCGGTCGGACTTCTCTCCGGCGGTCAGCGCCAGGCGCTCACCCTGCTCATGGCAACCCTCATCACGCCGAAGCTTCTGCTGCTCGATGAGCACACTGCCGCCCTCGATCCGGGAACAGCTGAAAAAGTACTGGAGCTGACGAAAAATATCGTTGCTGAGGAGAAAATCACCTGCCTGATGATCACCCACAATATGAATCAGGCTCTGGAGCTCGGAAACCGCACGCTCATGATGGCAAACGGAAATATCGTGCTCGACGTCGGCGGCGCAGAGCGCGCTTCCATGACTGTCGAGGATCTGATCGCCCGCTTCAAGACCGGCGCAGGCCACGCGCTGGATAATGACCGGATCTTATTGTCGGAATAATTTTAAAAAAGCAAAAAATTCAAAAAGTCCCATCCTTTCAGATTTGAATCTGCATAAGGATGGGACTTTTTTATATTTCTCTTATCAATTTCTATTTTCCAAGCACATCCGAAAGCGCTGCAAACTGCGCCAGCGTCAGCGTCTCGCCGCGCACGGACGGGGAAAGTCCCAGCGACTCGATTGCGGCTGCGATCTCTTCCTTGCTAAAGGAGAGATCCTGCGCGTTGGAAAGCCCGTTCTGCAGGGTTTTCCGGCGCTGGTTGAAGGACGCGCGGATGAGACGGAACATTAAATCTTTATCCTTTACCTCCACCGGCGGCTTCGCATGGCGGGTCAGACGGATGACCGCTGAGCCCACATTCGGACGCGGAATGAAACAGTTCGGCGGCACATTTGCCACGATGTATGGCTCGGCATAATACTGAACCGCCAGCGACAGCGCGCCGTAATCCTTCGAGCCAGGACCAACCTGCATCCGGTCTGCGACCTCTTTCTGCACCATAACCGTAATATTGTCGATCGGCGCGCCGCTCTCAAACAGCCCCATGATGATCGGGGTCGTGATATAGTACGGCAGGTTCGCCACGACCTTAACCGGACGTCCGCCGCCTTTTTCTTCCGCCATTTTTTTAATGTCAATCTTTAAAATATCTTCATTGATAACAGTTACATTTTCGCAGTCCTGAAGCGTATCTTTTAAGATCGGAATCAGATTTGTGTCGATCTCCACGGCGATGACCTGTCCTGCCGCCTGTGAAAGGCGCTGTGTCATCGTACCGATGCCAGGACCGACTTCCAGGACGGTGTCCTCCTTGGTCATGCCCGCCGCTGAGATAATCTTGTCCAGCACGTGCGTATCAATCAGAAAATTCTGACCGAATTTTTTCTGGAAGGCAAAATTGTATTTCTGTATTACTTCGATTGTATTCTTCGGGTTTCCAAGATCCATTCCGAAAATCCTTTCCCGGGTGTCCGGGACACCCCTTTTTACGGTAACCGGTACAGCCTCCGCGCATTCTCTTCAGTCGCACGGACGATCTCTTCCGGTGTACATTTCTTGATTTCTGCCAGCTTTTCCGCCACATATGGCAGGTTCAGTGAGGAGTTGCGTTTGCCGCGGTTGGGAACCGGAGCGAGGTAGGGGCAGTCGGTTTCGAGTACCAGACGGTCGAGCGGCGCCATCTCGGCTACTTCCAGAAGCTTTTTCGCGTTCTTGAAGGTCAGTACGCCGCCGATGCCTAAGTAAAAGCCCATCTTTAAATACTCTGCCGCCATCTCTTTTCCATAGGAGAAGCAATGAATCACACCGCCTATCTCCCCGGAGTGCTCTTCCTTCATGATATCGAGCGTATCCTTCGCCGCGTCGCGGCTGTGGATGATGACTGGAAGTTTTAATTCCCGCGCCAGATTTAACTGGCGGTGGAACCATTTCTTCTGGGTCTCATGATCCGGCTCTTCCCAGTAATAGTCGAGACCGATCTCGCCGATCGCCACGATCTTCCCGGACTGTGCCAGCACACGGAGTTCGGCAAATTTTTCCTCGTCAAGCTCCGCCGTGCTGCTCGGATGGACACCTGCTGCCCCATAGATAAACGGATATTTTTCCGTCAGGGCAATCGTCGTCTTCGTGCTTTCCATATCCGCGCCGACATTAACGACCGTGCCGATCCCGCCTGCTGCCAGACCGGAAAGCAGTTCTTCCCGGTCCCCGTCAAACGCCTCATCATCGTAATGAGCGTGTGTATCAAATATCATATAAGTTATATTCCTTTTTTCTTAGCAGATCTCCGCACCCGCCGGCATCTCTTTCTCCGTTGTCATCAGGGACAGCTTTCCGTCTGCATCCTCAGCACACAAAATCATGCCCTCGGAGAGCAGACCTGCCAATTTCGCCGGTTTTAAGTTGGTCACAACCATGACTCTCTTGCCGACCATCTCCTCCGGGGAGTAGGAATGCTTGATGCCGCTGATGATCTGGCGCACTTTGCTTCCGACCTGAACCTGGGAGCAGAGAAGCTTCTTGGACTTCGGAACAGCCTCGCAGGAGAGGATCACGCCAACCTGGAACTGCAGTTTTGCAAAATCATCGTAGGTAATCTCTGCTTTCGGCTCGATATCGATGCCCTCGGCTTTCTCGTCCTCTTCCTTCTCCGGCTCTGCCTTTGCAGCAACTGCCTTCTTCTGCTCTTCCTGGATAACTTTGACTTTCTTCATCACATCGTCGAGTTTCAGGCGGGCAAAGAGAACCTCCGGCTCCTCAGTCACCTTATTTCCGGACGGATAACGGCCAAATTCATCCATCTGTGGCAGTTCACGTTTTACGGTATTTAATTCTTTTAAGATCTTCTCCGAGGTCTCCGGCATGAAGGATTCAAGCAGGGACGCACCGATCGTGATAGACTCAACCAGGTTGTAGAGAACAGTCGCAAGACGATCCTGCTTGTCCTCTTCCTTTGCCAGAATCCACGGGGTTGTCTCGTCAATGTATTTGTTGCTGCGGCGGAAAATATTGAAGATCTCGGTGATCGCATCGGCAACGCGCAGCTTATCCATCTTCTCATCGACCTTGCGGACTGCTTCCAGCACTACCTTCTTCAGATCCTCGTCCACCGGCTCCGTCACGCCCTTGTCGGCTACCACGCCGCCAAAGTACTGGTTCGTCATCGATACCGTTCTCTTTACGAGGTTGCCGAGGATATTTGCCAGATCCGAGTTCAGTCTCTCTACCATCAGCTCCCAGGTAATAACGCCGTCGTTCTCAAACGGCATCTCATGCAGAACGAAGTAGCGGACTGCATCCACGCCAAAGAAATCAACCAGTGTATCGGCGTAAATCACATTTCCCTTGGATTTACTCATCTTGCCGTCGCCCTGTAACAGCCACGGATGACCAAATACCTGCTTTGGAAGCGGCAGGTCGAGTGCCATCAAAAAGATCGGCCAGTAAATGGTATGGAAACGGATAATATCCTTACCAATCAGATGCAGGTCTGCCGGCCAGTATTTCTTGAACAGCTCGCCGCTCTCGCCGTCGCAGTCATATCCAAGACCGGTGATATAGTTGGTCAGTGCATCCAGCCATACATATACAACGTGCTTTGGGTCGAAATCAACCGGAATCCCCCATTTAAAGGAAGTACGGGAAACACACAGATCCTGCAGGCCCGGAAGCAGGAAGTTGTTCATCATCTCATTTTTACGGGAAACCGGCTGGATGAACTCCGGGTGCTCATTGATATAATCGATAAGTCTCTGCGCATATTTGCTCATACGGAAGAAATATGCCTCTTCCTTCGCCGGCTGTACCGGGCGTCCGCAGTCCGGGCATTTGCCGTCTACGATCTGGGACTGGGTCCAGAAGGACTCGCACGGGGTACAGTAAAGTCCCTCGTAGCAGCTCTTGTAAATATCGCCCTGATCATAGAGCTTCTTGAAAATCTTCTTTACCTGCGCCTCATGATCCTCGTCGGTGGTGCGGATAAATTTGTCGTAGGATGTATTCATCAGATCCCAGATCGTCTTGATCTCACCCGCCACGTTATCGACAAACTGCTTCGGCGTGATGCCAGCCTCATCTGCCTTTAACTCGATCTTCTGACCATGCTCATCGGTGCCCGTCTGGAAACGCACATCGTAGCCCTGCGCTCTCTTGTAGCGAGCAATGCTGTCCGCCAGCACGATCTCATAGGTATTTCCGATATGCGGTTTGCCCGATGTATAGGCAATCGCAGTTGTTATATAGTAAGGTTTCTTACAGTTCTGACACATTTATCATGCCCTCCTTATTAAAATTGCGCTTTAAATTGTGTTCTTCACAAAAAAAGCCTCTAACCGCCCATGGTCTTCCATCTGCGATTAAAGGCAAGCCACCTTCTTTTCTCTGCCTTTTCTTCATATATAAATATATAGATTAAGTCTATCTGTTTTGCATCCCTTTGTCAAGTATGGTATACTTGCAGACATATATATTTGTTTTGGAGGTATTATATTATGCAGAAACGCTTTTCCTTCCCGCCCCTGCCGCGCACAGCGCTCGCGATCGCTGCAGCTGCTGCCCTGGCGCTCTCCGGATGCGCTGGTTCTTCCGGCTCAGGAACCCCCGCCGAATCCTACGCCGCTTCCGGGCAGACTGGTTCTCCTTCCAATGCATCGTCCGATGCTGCCAGCGAACAGGCGCGTTTTGATGCGTTTCTGGCACACCAGTTTCAAGAAAGCGTGCAGGACGATCCGCTCTCCCTTCATTTTCTTGTCCGGAATCCGGAAAATTACGGTATCACCGAACCGGAGATGAAATTTCCAGAATATTCCCTGGAACAGCTTCAAAAGGATTCCGAGGAAAACGCGGCCGTTCTTGAGGAACTTTCTTCCTTCGATACCTCTCTCTTGACCTCCGACCAGCTTTTCACCTACCGGATGATGAAGGACACACTGGAGACGGAAGCCGGCTCGAGGGGACTGGAACTCTACAATCAGCCGTTAAGCGCCCTGATCGGCACGCAGGCGGAACTTCCGACCTTATTAGCCGAATACACATTTTACAACCGTGCCGACATCGACCATTACCTGGCACTGCTTTCTCAGATCGACACATATTACAAGCAGCTCGCAGCGTATGAACAGGCGCAGGCAGACGCCGGTCTCGCACCGTCCGACGACACCATCGACCGGATTTTAAAATCCTGTAAAAGCTACCTCATCCGCCCGGAAAACAGCCTGCTGACGGAAACATTTGCCTCCCGCTTAAATGCGGTTGAGGGCTTAAGCGATGCAGAAAAGGCGTCCTACAAAGCAAAACATCTGACCATTTTAAAGGAACACTTTATCCCGGCATATACAAACCTCTCTAAAGCACTGGAATCGCTCAAGGGCTCCCATCCGGAGACAGGAGGACTTAGCACCTACGAACACGGCAGGGAGTATTATGCCTATCTTGCGGCGGCGCTGACCGGCACAGATTCTTCGGTCGATGCGCTCAAAACGCGGATTGAGAAGCAGATGCAGGCAGATTTATCCGAAATCCGCGTCCGCTTAAAGGAACATCCGGAACTCGTCCGTCAGATGACCGACTCTGCCATCACACTCTCCGATCCGGATGAGATCCTTCAGAATTTACAGGTGCAGATTCAGGATGATTTCCCGGCGCTTACAGATACCTCCTACACGCTCAAATACGTCCCGGAAGCGCTGGAATCTTCCCTGTCCCCGGCCTTTTTCCTCGTACCGCCGATCGATTCCGACGGTTCCAACACCATTTACATCAACGAAAAAGCAAGCACTGAGCAGAACCTCTACACCATGCTGGCGCACGAGGGCTATCCGGGGCATCTCTACCAGTCGGCTTATTTCAATGACCGGGAGCCGGTTCCGGTACGGCGGCTTCTTGCCTGCGGCGGCTACAACGAAGGCTGGGGACTCTACAGCGAACTGTACGCCTACTCCTTCGACAACGGACTGCCGGAAGCGGTCAAACCGCTGATGCGCTGCAGCGAAGCCAGCAGCTACGGGCTGTACGCGCTTCTCGACATCTGCATCCACTATGATGGCTGGGATCTCGCCACAACCACCAGTTATCTGGAAAATTCCTACGGATTTACGGATCCGGAATCCGCGCGCGAGATATACCTAGCAATCATTGATAATCCGGGCAATTACCTGAAATACTATACCGGCTATCTGGAAATCCTGACCATGCGCCAGGAAGCCGAGGAGGTGCTTGAAAACAAATTCAACGCCAAGAGCTTCCACCAGTTCATCCTGAACATGGACGGCGCTTCCTTCCGGGTCATCAAACCGTATTTTCAAACATGGCTGATGACGGAGAAATTACACGTATAAGAGAAAAAGAGCGGAGTCTCCCTGTATGCATCCGCATACTTCAGAGATCCCGCTCTTTTCGCATTTTCATGCTTTAATTTACTTTCTTGTAATTCTTCTCAAAGCTCATCGGACCGTCGCCGATCTTCTCGCCTGCTACGCTCAACTCCAGCGTCTTTGCCTCGTAGTTCTGGATAAATGTATTGGCAATCGCCATGACAACCAGCTTGTCAGAGGACTCCTTTAAGGAGGAGAGATCCAGCGTCAGTGCGCCGTCCTTCTGCTCAAATTTATCCACGGTGATTCCCTCTTCAATGACGCCCATCTCTGCCATCTTATCAAGCAGTTCCTGTGCATCCAGCTCATCGCCGTCAATGCCATCCATATTCTGTTTTAAGCCGCTCTTATCAGATTTTACAGAATATACGCAAACCGTTACCGTCGGATCTGCATCCGTTACCACCATGCTTTCTTTCTCAGCCACGCCATCTACAGTCTCCTGCTGCGCCGCACCTGCCGGGGCAGTTCCATGTTCGCTGGTTTCTCCTGTATTTCTTGCCGTCGGCGCACATGCGCCCAGAACAGCTGCCATCATAAGACCAGCTGCCATTACCATAAATTTCTTCATAATGTACCTCCTTGTATTCTCCTCGCAGCAGTTGCTTCACGGTTTTCGCAACCGTTTTTGTCTTTCACACCTGTTTCCATCCAGTGCAGACTACATCCCTTCTTTTTACCGCTGCCCATCCTTACTCCTAAACCACTGATTCAGCTTCATCAGCGCCTTTACCAACGTCTGCATCTCATCTTCCGACAGATCGCTTGTCAGGCTCTCGATCATCTCCCGGTGGAACCGGGCGTGATGCCCATACGCTTTTCTGCCCCGCTCTGAAAGAGAAATATATACGACCCGCCGATCCTCGAGTCCCCGGCTTCGTTCCACATAGCCTTTTTTGACCAGGCTGTTCATGGCAATCGTGAGCGTTCCCACCGTAACGGACAGTTCTCTGGCAATCGATGACATATTTTTCGGTTCACCAATCCCGATCGCTTCGATCACATGCATATCGTTATTCGTGATGTCTTTAAACTCCGGCGTAATGATTACCTTCTGTTCTATGTCCATCACATCGCGGAACAGCGTCACCAGAAGCTCATTCAGCGTCTCATAATTTCCCACAGTTTTCCCTCTCATCCTTGGTTTCAGCGCGCAAAACGGCAATTTACCCTACCGATTATACAATATTCTGTGCGGCAAGACAACTAGCAAATTTCTTACATCTTCATACCATGGCACTACATAAGATACTCGCCACAAGCCCCGCGAACGTTGCAATCAGCGCCCCCGCAAGCGTCCATCGCGTCTTTGAGATCCGCACGGTCAGATAGTAGACACTCATCGTATAAAAAACCGTCTCCGTGCAGCTCTCAAGAACCGACACCATCATGCCGAGCCGCGAATCGGGTCCATACGTTTTAAAAATATCTAAGAGCAGCCCCGTCGCCGCCGAACTGGACACCAGACGCACCAGAAGCAGCGGAACCACCTGTGCCGGTATATGCAGAAATGCCGCCGGTCCCGCCAGCACCCCGGAGAGGAAATCGAGAAAACCGGAGGTCCGAAGCACGCCGACCGCCGCCATCAGTCCCACCAGCGTCGGCAGGATTCCAGCCACCGTTTTAAGCCCCGCAAGCGCCCCTTCGATAAAATCATCAAAAACCGGGCGTTTCTGAAGCACCGCAAACCCAACGATATAAAACAAAACAACCGGAACCAGGTATTCAGAGAGGTAATTGATGCAGCGCATTTGACGGCTCCCGTGTCTATACTTGTTTTATATGTATGGTTTGAATCCGCGTTCTATGATAACGGATCTGTTTCCAGCGCCCCTTATTTTAACAAGGGCATTATAGGGGATAAATTTGTTTTTTGTGTGAAATTTCCCCCCCTACATGACGCCAAATTGCGTTTTCTATTTCCAGCCATCCTTTTTTATTGATTTATATTGCTTTCTCCTGCACATCACGCGGCACACCGCCACTCCTGCCAGAGTGCTGATACAGGTCGCCAGGAACGCCGGGCCGGCCACTGCCAGCGGGTGCGTCGATCCGTACTGGCTCCGGTAGGCAATCATATTGATAGGAATGAGCTGCAGCGATGAAATATTTACGACCAGAAACGTACACATTTCATCGCTCGCCGTTCCCTGTGTGACCGCCGCCGGATCCCCCGCCGCTCTCCGTTCCTCCTCCAGTTCTTCCAGCTCCTTCATCGCCGTAAGCCCCGCCGGGGTCGCCGCCCAGCCAAGCCCCAGCATATTGGCAATCATATTGGCGGCCATCGAAGAAAGCGCCGGATGACCCGCTGGAATGCGCGGAAAGAGGAAATGAAGCACCGGCCGCATCCCCGCCGACAACTGCTCAATCAGCCCCGCCCGCCGTCCGATCTCCAAAATTCCCGTCCAAAACGCCATCACCCCCAGCATCGTGATTCCCAGCGAGACTGCATCCCCCGCCGCTGCAAGCATTCCCTCCGTCACCGCCCCCAGCGTCCCATGCACCGCCGCCCAGCCAAGCCCCGTAAGCATCATAAACGCCCAGAGTGCATTTAACATGCATCTACCTCCCTACTGTCATATGGTACGCTCAGAACATTTTATACTCAGACAAGTATAAAAAGACGTCAAATATACACCATCATAAATAGATAGTTACTGTTCACGCATACGTGCCCAGTAACAGAATTTGCCGTGGCTCCGCATTTAAATACGGCAAATTCCTGCTGCCACCACGTTTTCTTACGGCACTTTCGGTTCCAAAAGTGCCTACCCGTGTACAGTAACAATAGATACAATTATATCGTTTCTTTTCGTCCATTCCGCTTGCATTTCAGAATTTGGATCTTTAAAATAAGAACTATCATCTCCTTCACATGACAGATATTCTTTGAAAAAGGCCATTTTATATGGATTCTCCTGCCAAAAACCGTGAAGACATTGAAATATGATTTAATATTATGAAAACGAGGTATTCAGAATGAAACAATCCGCAGATTTAAAGCGTCTCCTCACCTCCATCGATCACAAAAGCTATCCGGCTTACAAGGACGTGCGCGGCGCTTATGATTTTAATACGTATATTTTATCCATCGACCATGTACAGGGTGACCCGTTTGCGTCTCCTTCCAAGGTCAGTATCCAGGTCCGCCACGCGAAAGCCGGATTTCCGGCAGAACTCTTTGATACGCCGTGGAAAAAAACAGCGCTTGAAGATTACCTGCTCCGCTGTTTTTCCCGTGAAATCGGTCGTCTTTCTTTCAAGGCAAAAGGTTCTGGAAAAAGTGGTCTGATCGCCACCAGCCGCCCCGGTCAGGAGGTTCTCTCCCGGACCGCCTGCGAGATCGGGAGAAATGAGATTACAGCCCGTTTTGAGGTTGGTTTCCCGGCATTCGGGCGCACCATCAACTCCGGTGAACTGATCCGGATTTTCTTTGATTTTCTTCCAGGCTGTGTCGAAAACGTCTTTTTCTACCGCCGCCAGAACACCGCTGAAATCAAAAAACGCATCACGCTGGCAGACGACCAGCAATTTATCCGCAATGAGCTGAAACGCTTAGATCTCGTCTCCTTCGTCGCAGACGGCTCAATCCTGCCGCGTGAAACCGGCGTCTCCGACCGTCCGATGAAGGGCAGTGTTGCGTTCCATTCCCCGGATTCCTTAAGAATCACTCTGAATCTTCCGGGACACGGTCCGATCTCCGGCATGGCAATCCACCGCGGCATCACCCTGATCGTAGGCGGCGGCTACCACGGCAAATCCACACTGCTAAAAGCGCTGGAATCCGGCGTCTACAACCATATTCCAGGGGATGGACGTGAATATGTCATCACCGATGAAACCGCAGTCAAGCTGCGCGCCGAGGATGGGCGCAGCATCAACCACGTTGATATTTCCCTCTTTATCCGGGATCTGCCGAACAAAAAAGACACCACCTGCTTTTCCACCGCCGATGCCAGCGGCAGTACCTCCCAGGCGGCAGCTGTGATCGAAAGCATTGAAGCGGGAACCCGCGCTTTCCTGATCGACGAGGACACCTCCGCTACCAACTTCATGCTGCGGGACGACCTGATGCAGCGCATCGTCAGCCGCGATAAAGAGCCGATCACCCCGTTCATCGAACGCGCCCGCGATCTCTACAAGCAGGCAGGCATCTCCACCGTCCTCGTAGCCGGAAGCTCCGGCGCCTACTTCTTCATCGCAGACACTATTATCCAGATGGATGCATACCGCCCGTTTGATATCACGGAGATGGTAAAAAATGCATGCGAACAGGAGGCTTCCAAACCCGCCATCCAGGCGCCTGGGTTCAAGCTCCCGACGGCTGGACGGAAGCTGGCGGCTGGCGGAACAGGACGGGCTGTGGGCGCGATGGCGCTGGATTTTGGCGACAGCCGCGCAGAAGCTGGAGGTGAATCTCAGGAAGAGGGCGAAAACAGCGGTCGTTCTGGACGGTTTGGCAATCGCGGCGGCAGCGCCTCCGATGCAGGACGTTTTGAACGCGGTCGCGGAGGACGCCGCGAAGCTGACCGAAATTCCGACCGGAACACGCGTATCAAAGTCCGTGTCCACGACAAACACTCTTTCCAGGTTGCCAAAGAGCCGGTCGATCTGCGCTTCGTCGAACAGCTTGCCGACAGCGAGCAGACCGCCGCACTCGCCCAGATGGTGCGCTACTGCCTGGAAAAAGGCCTTCTGGAGCGCTGCACCGTACAGGAAACGGTTGCCACACTCTTAAAAGCCTATGAAGCAGACGGGCTCTCTGTGTTCAGCGATGCTTCATATGCCGCCATGGGACTGGCAATGCCGCGCGTGCAGGAAATTTATGCTTGTTTGAATCGTTTTAGGGGATGATTGGATACACAAAAGAGGGCTGCATTTTGCAAGCCCTCTCTTTATATTTTTGCATTTTTCACTGAACTATTTGCAAATTTCATCTTGGCTCATCCCTGAACCCTGCCAAAATCTATCCTACCCTTCGCACAGCGCCCGCATCACGCCCTCAACCGTCTCGATTTTCTCTGCTCTCCACGCGTTTCCGCCGCAGAAAATCAGAGCATGATCCTCATCACCGCGGGCGGCATTGACAAGTGCCTGTGTGATGCAGTACGGGATCTTCGCCGGATCACAGTGTTCCAGACACTGGTAACAGTGTGTCACTGCCTGTCTTCCTTTTTCCAGTTCTTTTAAGAACGCATTCTTGATCGCACGTCCCGGCATGCCGACCGGACTTTTGACAATCACGATGTCCTCTTCCTTCGCATCCAGATATGCCTGCTTATATGCCATCGGTGCATCGCATTCCTCGGTTGTCACAAAACGGGTTGCCACCTGCACGCCGTCCGCGCCAAGCTCCATCTGGTGCATCACATCCGCATGGTCATAGATGCCGCCAGCCGTCACAACCGGAATCGATTTGCCATATTTCTGCGCGTATTTTTTAACCAGCGCGATAATTCCCCGCACTTCCTCGTCATATTCCGCCTGATGGAATGTCTCGGCTGCGTGCGGCGTGTCTACCTCCAGCTCGGTCAGCTTCTCACGGTCAAATCCCAGATGTCCGCCCGCCAGCGGTCCCTCAACGACCACCAGATCCGGTGCGGTCTGGTACTTGCGGTCCCACATCCGGCAGATGACCGTCGCCGCCTTAACGGAGGAAACGATCGGCGCAATCTTCGTCGCCGTCCCTTTCACATACTCCGGCAGGGAAACAGGAAGTCCTGCGCCCGATATGATCAGGTCAGCGCCCGCCTTGACCGCCGTTTTAACGTACTCCGCATAGTTTTTCGTCGCCACCATGATATTAAAGCCCACGATGCCGCCCTTCGCGATCGCGCGCGCCTTCTGCAACTCTGAACCGATCGCGCGTAGGTTTGCCTCCTGCGGATGCTCGGCAAAATCCGGCTCCCGGAAACCGATCTGGGCAGTGGAAATAATGCCGATGCCGCCGGCCCCCGCCACGGCTCCTGCCAGCGAGGACAGGCTGATGCCAACCCCCATACCGCCCTGGATGATCGGAAGCTTCGCCGTCAGATCACCAATTTTCAGCGGTTTTAACTGTGATAAAATTGTACTCATACGATCTCCTATATTCACAAAGGGGACCGCCGCGCGGCAACCCCCTTTCAATATCTATTTTTTAGATTTTTCTAAAACGTTCATACCGCTGCTCCGCGATCTCATCCGGTGTCTTTTCCGCGCAGGACTGGAAGAACTCGCGCATATGGCGGTCGATGATGCGTCCGATCTCCTCGATGTTGTCATCGGTTGCCGGCTCATCCTCGCAGATAATACGCTCGATCATGCCAAGCTCATACAGATCCTCTGCCGTCATCTTCATGACCTTCGCCGCCTCGCTGGCTCTCTTGGCATCTTTCCACAGAATCGAAGCAAAGCCCTCCGGAGAAAGGATCGAGTAGGTCGCATTCTCCATCATCCATACCTCGTTGGAAACCGCCAGCGCCAGTGCGCCGCCGCTGCCGCCCTGACCGGTGATAATCGCCAGAATCGGCACCTTCATATCCGACATTTCAAAGAGGTTGCGGGCAATCGCCTCGCCCTGGCCTCTCTCCTCTGCCTCCATACCCGGGAATGCACCTGGCGTATCGACAAAACAGATGATCGGACGGTTAAATTTCGCCGCCTGTTTCATCAGACGGAGCGCCTTTCTGTATCCTTCCGGAGACGGCATGCCGAAGTTGTGCTTCATGCTGTCTTTCGGGGATTTACCTCTCTCCTGTCCAATGACCGTGACCGGCATTCCATAGAAGGATGCCACACCGCCGATGACCGCCATATCATCGCCATAATACCGGTCGCCGTGGAACTCGGTAAAATCGTCAAACAGGATCCGGATATAATCGCTGGCGTTCAGACGTCCGGCGCTACGGGACTGGCGTACTGCCTCCCAGGCGTCTCTCTCTCGGCCTGCGATCTTATTTAAGGTCTTCTGGCGCATGATACCGGAGAACGGTGCTTTCCGGCTCTTTAACTTGCCTTCCTCCACAGAAGCTGCTTTTTCTGCCCTGGATGCAGATGCTGCTTCTGTGTGGTTCTCCGCCTCGTCGTTCCATTTCTCCCAGCCATGCTCCTGGCTGTGAAGCTTCAAAATCTGTCCCAGAACACGCTTCTGATCTTTTCTTTCCACGATCTGATCCACAAAACCGTGTGTCAGCTGGAACTCGGCTCTCTGGAAGCCCTCCGGGAGCTTCTGACCGATCGTCTGCTCGATGACACGCGGACCCGCAAATCCAATCAGCGCTCCCGGCTCTGCCAGGATGATATCGCCCAGGGACGCAAAGCTTGCCGTTACGCCGCCGGTGGTCGGATCCGTCATAAAGCTTATGTAAAGAAGTCCCGCCTCGGAATGACGTTTTAAGGCTGCGGAAGTTTTCGCCATCTGCATCAGGGAGATCATGCCCTCCTGCATTCTCGCGCCGCCGGAAGCCGCGTAGATGATAACCGGAAGCCGTTCCTCGGTCGCACGCTCTACCGCACGGGCAATCTTCTCTCCCATGTTGTGACCCATGCTGCTCATCAGGAAACGGGAGTCGCAGACCGCGATCACAGTCTCATAACCGTGAATCTTTCCTTTACCAGTGACAACCGCCTCATTTAACTCGGTTTTCTCTCTGGCTGCCTCAACCTTGCCCTCATAGCCCGGAAATGCAAGCGGATTGACCACAGACATCTCCTTATCCCACTCTTCAAAGGTACCTTCATCGATCAACATCTCAATCCGGCGGTACGCATGCATCCGGAAATATCCGCCGCAGCGCGGGCACACATACAGGTTGTCCTTGACATCCTGCACCAGAATCGGTTTCTCACATTTATTACACTTACGCCATAAAGAACGCAGGCTTTCCGGCGTCATCGCCGTCGGACGGCTCGGAATCTTCTCCGGTTTTTCCTGTGCTGCCTCTGCCGCCCTTTTATCTGCTTTCGCACTCTCCGCACGGCTTACGCCGGCAGAACCGTGGTCGTTTGTATTGATCGAAGTATACGATTTCTTAAACAGATTTTTAAACATCTCTTATTCAACCTCACTTATTAGCCAATCATAAACGTCAGCTCTGCGGAAACAGCCAGCTTGCCATCGACGGTTGCCGTCGCACTTCCGATGCCGACCGGTCCTTTTCTCTTGATGATATGGCACTCCAGCTTTAACTTGTCGCCCGGAACTACCTTTTTCTTGAATTTTGCGTTGTTGATTGCCCCGAAATATGCCGTCCTACCCTTATTTCCTTCTTCACTTAAAATCGCAACCGCGCCGACCTGCGCCAGCGCCTCCACGATCAGGACGCCCGGCATGACCGGCTCCTGCGGAAAATGACCTGCAAACCACGGCTCGTTGTATGTTACATTTTTATATCCAACCGCGCCCTCGCCCGGTGTCACTTCCTCGATACAGTCGATCAAAAGAAACGGATGACGGTGCGGGATGATCTCCTGGATCTCTTTAATTCCCATCATAATTTCAGTTACCTCTTTCGCTTTCCCAATTTAGTCCTCAAATTTCTTGATTACCAGGCTGGCATTGACACCACCAAATCCCAGGGAGTTGGTCAGGGCATAGTGGATATCCATCGGAACACCCTCGCCCATCGTGTAATCCAGATCGCAGCCCTCGCCTGCCTCTTTTAAACCTGCGGTTGCGTGTACAAATCCATCCTCAATGGATTTCACGCAGGCGATAAACTCAACACCGCCCGCTGCACCTAAAAGATGTCCAATCATCGACTTAGTGGAGTTAATTTTTACCTTGTAAGCGTGGTCTCCCAGCGCTTTTTTCACTGCCATCGTCTCGAAGAGATCGTTATGGTGTGTACTGGTTCCATGTGCATTGATGTAATCAATCTTCTCCGGTGCGATACCTGCATCCTTGAGCGCCATCTCCATCGCATACGCTGCGCCGCTTCCATCCTCTGCCGGGGAAGTGATGTGGAATGCATCGTTGCTTCCGCCGTAGCCGACTACCTCTGCCAGAATCTTTGCGCCGCGCTTCTGCGCGTGCTCTAAGGACTCCAGAACTACGATACCAGCGCCCTCGCCCATGACGAAACCATCGCGGTCCTTATCAAACGGACGGGATGCCGTCTCCGGGTCATCATTGGTAGAAAGAGCCGTCAGAGCCGCGAAACCTGCCATACCGAGCGGTGTGATCGCAGACTCGGTACCACCGGCTACCATCACGTCTGCCTCGCCGTACTGGATCGAGCGGAACGCCTCACCGATAGAGTTCGTACCGGTCGCACAGGCAGTTACCACGTTGATGGATTTACCCTTTAAACCATAATGCATTGCCACATTGCCGACTGCCATGTTGCTGATCATCATCGGAACGAGCAGCGGGTTCACACGGTTCGGTCCTTTTTCCAGCATTTTTTTGTGCTCACGTTCCATCGCCTGTAAGCTTCCGATACCGGAACCGATGCTGGTTCCCACGCGGAACGGATCCTCTTTTTCCATATCCAGACCCGCCTGTGCGATCGCCTCACCGGCTGCCGCTACCGCATACTGGGAAAACGGCTCCATACGTCTCGCTGCCTTCGGATCCATGTATTTCTTCGGATCAAAATCCTTCACCTCGCCTGCCAGCTTTGCCTTATAATCGGTTGTATCAAAATATGTGATCGGCGCGATACCGACTTTTTTATCCTTTAATCCCTGCCAGAAGCTTGCTACGTCATTTCCAACCGGAGTGATCGCTCCCAGACCGGTTACTACTACACGTGTCTTATTTTCCATCTAAAAACCTGCCTTTCTATCGTCACAATTCACACGTTGTGCAAACTGCGACACGATTTTGCCGATGCTTCGCATTCCAAATCGGCAAAATCTGCTGCCACTACGTTATCGTACGCCACTTTCGGTTCCAAAAGTGCCTATCTGTAAAGCACCTTTTCCCTACATCGCCATTCCGCCGTCCACGCACAGAACCTGTCCTGTGATGTAGGCTGCGCGGTCAGAAGCCAGAAATACGGCTGCCTGCGCTACATCCTCGGTCGTACCGAAACGTTTTAACGGAATCTGCTCGCCCATCGCCTTCTTCACATCGTCCGGAAGAACGGCGGTCATTTCCGTATCAATAAATCCCGGTGCAATCGCGTTGACCGTGATACCACGGCTTCCAATCTCCCTTGCCACGGATTTGGTCAGTCCGATCACGCCCGCCTTGGACGCACAGTAATTTGCCTGTCCCGCATTTCCCATCACGCCGGAAACAGAGGAAATATTGATGATGCGTCCGCTCTTCTGCTTTAACATCTGGCGGGATACGTGCTTAATGCAGTTAAATGCGCCCTTTAAGTTCGTATCGATAACGGCGTCAAACTCTTCCTCACTCATCTTCATCAGAAGATTGTCACGGGTGATGCCCGCGTTGTTGACTAAAATATCAATTCTCTTATAGCGGCTGATAATGTCCTTTAAGAACGCCTCCGCCGCGCTGTAATCCGAAACATTACACTGAACGGCTTCCGCCTGTCCGCCTGCCTCGGTAATTTCCTTTACGACTTCCTCTGCCTTTGCCGCAGAACCATTATAATTGACGATCACCACAGCGCCCTCTTTCGCCATCGAAATAGCGATCTGACGGCCAATGCCGCGGCTGGCACCTGTCACAACTGCTACTTTTCCATTTAACATCCAAGCGCCTCCTTTACTTTGTCGATATCTTCCAGTTTCTCTATATTGAACGCCTTCGCGTTTTTGTCGATTTTACGCATGAAACCAGTCAGGGTCTTGCCCGGTCCGATCTCAATAAATGTGTCCACACCGTCTGCTAACATCTTCCGGATCGTCTGCTCCCAGCGGACGGAGGAAGAAACCTGCTTCATCAGAAGCGGCTTTACATCGGCTGCATCGGTCACATAATCTGCCGTCACATTCGCGATATACGGAATCTCCGGCGTATGAATCTCAACGGTATCGAGTACCTTTCCAAGCTTCTCGCCAGCTCCCACTAACATCTTGGAATGGAACGGTCCGCTTACCTTTAACGGAAGAACGCGTTTTGCGCCCGCTTCCTTCAATTTCTCTCCTGCCTCGGCAACCGCCTCTGTCTTACCAGAGATAACAATCTGTCCCGGGCAGTTATAGTTGGCAATCTGCACGCCCTCGATCGGCGCGATCACCTCTTCTATCTTCTCTGCATCCATCGCCAGTACGGCAGACATGGCGCCCTGACCAACCGGGACTTCGCCCTGCATCAGGATACCTCTCTGCCGCACGGTACGGATGGCATCTTCGTCAGACATAACGCCTGCAGCCGCCATTGCAGGATACTCTCCCAGGCTCAGGCCCGCAGCCACATCCGGGCGGATTCCGGTACGTTCCATAAATACACGCATCATCGCAAGGCTGGCGGTTACCATCGCCGGCTGCGTATACTCCGTGATATTCAGACGGTCCGTCTGCGCCGGATCAAAGCAAAGATCGGTCATTGAAAACCCAAGGATCTCGCTTGCTTTCTCAAACATCTCGCGTCCCGTTTCCGTTTCCTGATAAAAATCCTGTCCCATGCCAGTGGTCTGTGCGCCCTGACCCGGAAAAATAAATGCAATTTTGCTCATAGCGTTACACTCACTCTCTACTTTCTGCCCAAAAGCGCCTCCGCCTGGGCCATCATTTCTTCAATCATTTCCTTACAGGTCTGCTCTTTCTTCACCATACCTGCAATCTGTCCAGCCATCACGGTTCCGTTGTCCACGTCACCTTCCATGACTGCCTTCCGAAGCGTTCCAAGTGTTAAATACTCCAGTTCCTCGAACGGGCGTCCCTCTTTTTCCAGCTTCAGATACTCTCTCGTCATCTTATTTCTAAGACAGCGGATCGGATGTCCGTGACTCATACCGGTTACGGTCGAATCAATGTCTTTCGCCTTGATGACTCTGTCCTTGTAAGCCTGGCTTACGATAGATTCCTTCGATACGACGAAGCGGGTTCCCATCTGGACTGCCTCTGCGCCCAGCATAAATGCCGCCGCAATGCCGCGTCCATCTGCGATACCTCCGGCTGCAATCACCGGAATCGAAACCGCATCAACTACCTGCGGAACAAGTGTCATCGTCGTCGCCTCGCCGATGTGTCCGCCGGACTCCATGCCTTCTGCAACGACTGCATCTGCGCCGCTTTTCTCCATCAGACGTGCCTGTGCAACCGAAGCGACAACCGGAATTACCTTAATGCCGGCTTCCTTCCACATGCCCATGTATTTGCCTGGAATACCGGCGCCGGTCGTTACGACCTTGATGCCTTCTTCCACAACTACCTTTGCCACGTCATCCGCATACGGGCTCATCAGCATGACATTGACACCAAACGGCTTCTTTGTCAGCTCTCTCGCCTTGCGGATCTCCTCGCGGACAACCTCACCTGGTGCATTGGCGCCGCCAATTAAGCCCAGACCGCCAGCTTCAGAAACGGCTGCTGCCAGATGATGTTCTGCCACCCATGCCATGCCGCCCTGAATAATCGGGTATTCAATCCCCAACATTTCTGTGATCTTTGTTTTCATTATGCCTCTACACCTTTTTCTTTTAAGTAGTTCATAACATCGCCTACAGTTGCCAGGTTCTGCAGATCCTCAGCCGGGATCTCTACGGAGTACTCGTCCTCCAGAGCCATAACCAGCTCAAACAGATCCAGAGAATCAGCACCCAGATCATCCTTGAAAGAGGAAGCCTCGGTAATGGAATCTGCGTCTACGCTCAGCTGCTCTGCAATAATTTCTTTCATTTTCTCTAACATCGTTTCAATCTCCTTTTTAAATGAATTTTCTTTTTGTGACCGCAAAAATGCAATCACTGTTCTTATATTTTATCAAAAAATGGGATAATGTACATTAGTTTTGCTATATATTTTTTTGCCTCTCCAGACACCTACCAGGTCATCAATGCCGCACCCCAGGTAAGACCCGCGCCAAAACCTGCCATCACCAGCGTATCGCCGCGTTTTAAGCGTCCGTCCCGGTGCATTTCATCCAGAAGAATCGGAATCGAAGCCGCCGACGTATTGCCGTAGCGCTCGATATTGACCGGAATCTTGTCCATCGGAACCTTCAGACGGCGCGACGCCGCTTCCAGAATCCGGATATTCGCCTGATGCAGCAGATAATGCTGTACCGCCTCGCGGTCCGTTCCGGTCTCCTCCAGAATCGCATTCACAATCTCCGGTACCTTCTTCACCGCAAACTTAAAGACTTCCTGACCGTCCATCTGCATAAAACCAAGCTCCGGCTTGCCGCCCGTCAGGCAGTTTTCAAGACTTCTCGCCTGGCAGTACAGAACGTCGTTCTTCGTTCCGTCGCTGCCGACCAGCGTCTTCACCACACCCGTCTCGTCCGCCCGGACAACCGCCGCGCCCGCTCCATCGCCAAACAGGATGCAGGAACTGCGGTCCGTCCAGTCTAACACCTTGCTCAGTGTCTCCGCACCGATGATCAGCGCCGTCTTATAGATGCCCGCCTGAATAAATCCCTGCACAATATGTAAGGCGTAAATAAATCCGGAACATGCCGCCGTGATGTCAAACGCCACCGCATGTTTCGCCCCGATAGCTCCCTGTACATCCGCCGCCGCACTCGGGAACGCCCGATCCGGGGAAGAAGTCGCCACGATCACGATCTCAATCTCCTCCGGAGAAATGCCCGCGTCCGCGATCGCGCGCTTCGCCGCCTCTGTCGCCAACGCCGAGGTTCCCTCGCTCGTCGAGACATGTCTGGCTCCAATACCCGTCCGTTCCCGGATCCAGGCATCATTTGTATCAAGAAATTTCGTCAAATCCTGATTCGTCACAACCTGCTCCGGCGCATACGCGCCAATTCCAATGATTCTAGCTGTCATTTTCTCGTTTAACTCCGCTTCTTCTATAAAAGATAGTTTTAATTTCAAATGGTTTGATATTCAAATTAATTTAGAGTGTAGCGGAGAATGTGGGGTTTGTCAAGGGTAACTTGTAAATGAACAGCAGGATTCTGGTGAGAAGACGCAACCCGGACAGAGAAGAGCCGCCCCCAATCTTCTCCTGAAATACGCAAAAATAAGATTCCATGGTTTTCTTTTTCGTTGTATAATTATAAGATATAGGTATCTTTATTGTATCTATACAGAAATTTGTATACTATATTATCTATATATTACCCTATTAAAAGGAGGAGTTGCTATGCAGAGTATTCTTGTATGTGACGATGATAAACAGATCGTAGAAGCGATTGACATATACTTAACCGGTGAGGGATTTGAGGTTATCAAGGCGTATGACGGCGCAGAGGCGCTGGAGCTTTTAAAAACGCACACCGTGAATTTGATGATTCTGGACGTTATGATGCCGGGGTTAGACGGGATCCGGACGACGCTGAAGGTGCGTGAAACCAGCAGTATCCCGATCATTATCCTTTCCGCGAAGTCTGAGGATGCGGACAAGATTCTGGGCTTAAATATAGGGGCGGATGATTATATCACGAAGCCATTCAACCCGCTGGAACTGGTCGCCCGCGTGAAATCGCAGCTCCGCCGCTACACGCAGCTGGGAAATATGAACAATCAGATGGGCAACCACGTATTCAAATGCGGCGGCCTGCAGATCAACGATGAAAATAAGGAAGTAACCGTGGACGGCGAACTCATCAAGCTGACACCGATCGAGTACAATATCCTGCTTCTGCTCGTTAAAAACGCCGGAAAAGTCTTCTCCATCGACCAGATCTACGAGGCGATCTGGAATGAGGAGGCGATCGGCGCGGACAATACAGTTGCGGTTCATATCCGCCATATCCGCGAAAAGATCGAAATTAACCCGAGAGAGCCGCGCTATCTGAAGGTTGTCTGGGGTGTTGGATATAAAATTGAGAAACAGTAAAAATGTGAATCATCCATCTAACAGAAGTTAGGAGTTGCAAAATTTATGACAAAACTCTCACATATTCCGATGCAGATCCAGAAATGGATCGCCAGCCTCACGCATCTGTTTTTCCTGATTCTGGGGCTGACTGGTATCTGCCTCATGTATATTCACGGAAATTTCGGTCTGGGGCTGACCGGCATTGGCTCGGTTCCTTATGAGGACACCGCGGAATTTAACACACAATTTAATAGCGATCTGAACGATATCTTCCTATATATGGACTATCAGGACGTCTTCGGCGCCGACAGCTCGATTGACCTCTCGCGCCGGATGCTCAAAATGACCTTTGGACCAAGCGAGACCGAAAATTTCTCCCTGTCCTCCCTGATTTCCTATCTGGAATCCATGGGGTACCAGCTCGACGACGACTTTAACTGCCAGAAGGTTTCCGAACCGGAAGACGGCATCAAGAGCCGCGAAGGCTACGTCGAATGGTCGGTTCAGGAGCCGCAGCGGATCTACAGCTACCGTTCTGCCAGCCAAAAGCGCAGCACATTGGAGGACGCGGCGGTCGAGATCATGGACACACTGCATCGTTATTACACAGTGTATAACCGTTTCGTCGCCAATCCGTCCAACCTGCATTTTAAAATTCAGTACACGGAGCCGGATTCGGATCAGAACGAAACAACCCAGTTTACAAACACCGATTCCCTGACGCCGGAAAATGTCAAGGAATACGGGCGCTACGCGTATCTGCCGGGCAATTCCGTTTTCTACGATACCAACATGAAAGCGATCCCGCTCAGCAGCATTTCCGCACTGGCATCCAATAACCCGTACACCGGCAGCGACTATTATCTGCTGGTCGGAATCGATACAAATTATCCAGTCACTGACCTTTACGCACGGGCGCATACCGCATACCTGCACCGGCAGCACCTGTATCTGACCGGATTTGCACTGACGATCTTTGCAACGATCGGACTGCTTTTGAGCTTCCTGTTTCTGTTCCGGGTGTCCGGCTACCAGAGTTATCGCAGCTTCGACGTGACACTGCACGGCTTCGACAAGAGCGGCACCGAAACCGGCATCGTTTTTTTTGCCGCCATGACCGCGATCGCCCTGATTGTGAGCGACCTGATTCTCGTCCGCATCCTGCATCTGGTCATTCCATCGCAGTATTGGTACTTCTCCGATCACAGCCTGCAGGCGCTGGTCCTGTATCTGGGCGGACTGCTGCTCTTTTTCAGCCTCCTGCGCCGCTACCGCGCCGGTACCCTGTGGACCTCCAGCCTGATCTGCCGGTTCCAGAAAAAAATGGCGTTCCTCAAAACACGCCAGAACTTCCGCAGCCGTCTCGGCATCGGATTTGTTCTCTATCTTGCAATCAACACAGCGCTTATCAGCCTTGCCTGGTATTTCTGGGACCGCGTGTATGCAAGTTTATACGTTGTTTACCTGCTGACAGGTCTGACTGTGCTGGTATTTCTGCTGTTTAACCTGTGGATCTTTTACATACTGTTCCGGCAGGCAATCGAACAGGAATCCATCCGCGACGCCGTCCAGCAGCTATCCACCGGAGAAACCAGCTACCAGCTTAACCTCGATGATTTTGACGGACCGGAGCTCACGCTGGCAGAGGGACTCAACAACATCAGTTCCGGTCTTGAAACCGCGCTTCAGGAGAAAATGAAGAGCGAACGTCTCAAAACCAACCTGATTACCAACGTCTCACACGACATCAAAACACCGCTGACCTCGATTATAAATTATGTAAACCTAATGAAACGGGAACATATTGAAGATGCGCGGATCAATGCCTATCTCGATGTGCTTGACCAGAAATCACAGCGTCTCAAAACACTGATTGAAGACCTCGTCGAGGCATCCAAGGCAAGCTCCGGCAATGTGAAGCTTGAATTTACCGACATTGACCTCGTCCAGATGGCATTTCAGACCAACGGCGAATTTGAAGAAAAACTGGATGTCAGACATCTGCAGCTCATCATCAATGCCCCGCGGGAACCGCTGATGATCCGCGCCGATGGACGCCGCCTGTGGCGCGTGCTTGAAAACCTGTACAACAACGTCTGCAAATATGCGATGGAGGGCAGCCGCGTCTACGTAGACCTCGCCCGCGTTCCCGGAAATCCAGAAACCGGTACTGCTGGCCAGGCAGTCTTCACCATCAAAAATATATCTGCCAATCCGCTCAACATCCGTGCTGACGAGCTGACCGAACGTTTCGTGCGCGGCGATGTCGCCCGCACCACCGAGGGAAGCGGACTGGGACTATCGATCGCCAAAGATCTGACGGAACTGCAGAAAGGGCAGTTTAGTTTGTATATCGATGGGGATCTGTTTAAGGCACAGGTGGCGTTTGATTTGGTGGAGAAAACGACGGAGAAGGCGGTGGAGGACGCAGAAATAATAGAAGAAACCGATGCTGCCGAAGCGGCTGAAAAGCCGAAAAAGGACGATGAACTGAAAAAAACAAATATACCGGAAGAAGCTACTATTCAAAAAGAGGTAAACGGCGAACCTTCCGAAAATGCTATCAATGAAACCATAAACACTACGGAAAATTCAAGAAATGAATAAAAATTTATGAATTGAGGACTTTATCCTATGAAACGCACTCATATCATGATCGCAGTCTTCTTCGCCTGCATCCTCTCCCCCAACCTGCTGTTTCCTATCCTGAAAACCACAGCCGATGAGGGCACCGGTGAAAACCGCAGTCTGGCGGCATTTCCAACTCTGTCGCTGGAAACCATCGATACCTTTCCATCCGGTGTTGAGGACTGGCTCAACGACCACGCGGCGTTCCGCAACCGCTTCTTAAGCCTGAACGCCCGCTTAAACCTCTCCTTATTCCAGTTCGGAGACTCGCAGGACGTCATCACCGGAAAAGATGGCTGGTACTTTTACACGCTCGGAAGCTCTGTCGAGGACTTTCTCGGCACCAACCGTTTTTCCGCCGGGGAACTCCAGATGCTGGCACACAAACTCCAGACCGTCCACGACGCCTGGAAAGAAAAAGGCACCGAATTTATCTTCCTGTGTGCTCCCAATAAAGAAGGCGTATACAGCGAATTCCTCCCGGATGGCTTCACCGCACCGGACGGATCTACCCGCCGCAGTGAACTGCTCAATTATCTGGAAATGCACACAAATGTCCCAGTTGTCAATCCATACCCGGAGCTCAAAAACCGCCGGGAGTATCAGTGGTATTTCAAAACCGACACCCACTGGAACGATGCTGCCGGATTTCTCGTCTCCGGGCAGATCATCGATGCCGCTGGCGGCACCTCCACGCCGATCGAGGACGTCACTGTCACCTATGAGCCGCGCGATCCGGGCGATCTGGCAAACCTGTTCCACATGCCAGAATCCATGTGCGACGATACCAAAGCAGATGTATCCGGTTACCGAAACAATGTAACCATCCACTACGACAGTGCCACCGACGATGGCAACATCGCCCACATCTCAGCAGTCCAGGCGCCCGACCCGCGCCGCATCGCGATTTACCGTGACTCCTTCGGAACCGCCCTGCTGGCAGGACTGCCAAAATACTTTGCGTATACCGATTTTTACCATTGGCAGGTATTTGAGCCGGAATTTTTGAACGAAAATAAGCCGGATGTGCTGGTGTATGAGGTGGTGGAACGGGATTTGGGGAGAATGATGGAGGATTTGGAGAAATTGATGCCCACGCAAAAATAATATGTGCATTTTTTTATTTAAACAGTGCAAAAAAACTTTCGAATTTAAAAGAAATGTGATACAATCAATCTATGGATGCCACCATAACACGGTAGGCGGCTTGGTCCTCTTTCAGAGGGCTGCGTACCCTCTGATTACATAGATACCTGCAAGGGAATCTACCTGAGAGGAGGGATGCCATATGGAAATCATTGGAATTGTACTAGCGATTTTGAGTTTCGGCGCAACTTGCTTCAAAGCCGGATATTCACTTGGCAAAGATGTAGAAAAAAGCGCAAAAAAATAGCCGCCCATCCTGACACGATTGCGGCTATTTTCTTGTCTTAATCACTAGGGAACCACACCGTCTATCGGTGGCATCCTTTATATATAATATAACATTATAATCCGTAAGATTCAAGCGAAATTGCAATTTTTTAGCAATTTAAAAATTTGCAATTTTTATTTCACCATTTTATCTGAATCAGCAGGTAGCTTCTCATCTAATCCATAATTCCGAAACCATCCGCCGATCCGGATAAAAATCAAAAATTCTCCTACAGCTCCTTCTTCACCAGCTCCAACGCCGAAGCAATCACCGCATCCATATCATAATACTTGTACTCGCCCAGACGGCCACCAAAGATCACTTTATCTTCTTTCTCCGCCAGCTCTTTGTACTTCTCATACAGCGCGCCATTCTTCGCATCATTGACCGGATAGTACGGCTCATCGCCTAACTTCCACTCCGAACTGTACTCACGGCTGATGACCGTCTTCGGCAGATCCTTGCCATCGGCATCCTTGCCAAACTCAAACCATTTATGCTCGATAATACGCGTCCACGGAGTCTCCGCATCCGTATAGTTCACTGCCGCATTGCCCTGGAAATTCGGGATATCCAGCACTTCGGTATCAAAGCGCACAGAACGATACTCCAGAACGCCCAACGAATACTCAAAATACGCATCGATCGCGCCGGTGTAAACTACTTTCTTTGCCATCGCATCCCACTCGGCCTTATTCTCAAAATAATCCTCTTCCAGGCGAACCTCGATGCTGTCCAGCATATTGGCAACCATCTTCGTATAGCCGCCAACCGGGATTCCCTGATACAGGGCGTTGAAATAATTGTTGTCAAAGGTCAGACGAACCGGAAGACGCTTGATGATGAAGGATGGAAGATCCTTGCACTCTCTTCCCCACTGCTTCTGTGTATAGCCCTTGATCAGCTTCTCATAAATATCCGTGCCAACCAGGCTGATCGCCTGCTCTTCCAGGTTCTTCGGCTCGGTGATGCCTGCTGCCTTGCGCTGTTCCTCGATCTTCGCCGCTGCCTCCTGCGGAGTCACGACACCCCACATCTTGTTGAACGTATACATATTGAACGGCAGGGAATACAGCTCGCCGTGGTAATTCGCCACCGGGGAGTTTGTAAAACGGTTAAACTCCGCGAACTGGTTTACATAATTCCAGACCTCCTTATTATTCGTATGGAAAATATGCGCGCCATACTTGTGAACCTGGATGCCCTCCATCGGCTCTGTATACACATTTCCTGCAATATTCGGGCGGCGGTCAATCACCAGAACCTTCTTGCCCGCTTTCTTCGCCTCATGGGCGAATACGGCACCGTAGAGACCGGCGCCTACTATTAAATAATCGTACATGTTGGTTTTTCTCCTTGTCACGTGTTGTTATTCTTGTGATTTATTTATAACATACAACGACAATTTAAACAAGAATATCCCGTCAGCTTCAAGTATTCCCCAAAACAAACTCTCAATTTGGACACAATACCTTATTAATACTCCATTGCACTCTATGAGGCAAACTTAAAATGAACCAATCATTTGGTTTTAAAAAAGGATCCTTTGTTATTCGGGGTCCTCTTGTATCTGTTGTTATTCCTGCCATCGCCTTTATATATCAAATATACTCACTTCTATCGTCTCCGTTCGGTTCTTTACCAGAAAACTTTCAAGGTTGCACTTACATTACTACCAAAATATGTAAACGTAATATAGAGGGATGACCCCGCAGTCATCCTTCTACTAATTTTCACAGTTTATTCTGCAACAGGAATGGATGTTCGTTCTCCATCCCCATCCATACGCACCACACTCCCATACAACAGTATCATCCAAAACATCGGCTGTCGGTAATTCACAAGGAAAAAGCTCTCCGCCAGAAGCCCCATCACTGCACAAGCCATGGCCGCATCTGCGTACCGCAGTTTCCGCCCAAGCCAGACTAGCAGGCATAGAGTCGGAATCAGACCATAACAAAACATCACGCTGAACAAGCAGCAATGAATCTCATTCACCTGACTAGCCAGTGTAAACCGGTCAAATCCGCCTTCCCCGGCTCCATACAGGAGATACTGCGGATACAGCACAAGCTTCTCCATTCCGCGATCCAGAAAAAGTCCCAGCAGACCGCCATGAGCCACCTTCCATATCTTCTCCTGAATCCGCGTCAACATGTTATAATCCACCGTCTTCACATCAAAATCCGCTGCAGGCCATATCCACCACAAAAACAGGCCAAACAGAACCACTCCGATGACGATTCCCAGAGTCCACACTTTCATAGACACACCTTTTCTGCATCCCACCCGGTACAGGGCATGCAAAACAGCCAGAACCGTAAAAATCAAAACTCCCAGCAAAATTCCCGTAGACTTCGATGCCGCAATCACCGGCAGTGCCAGCACATAAAACACAGGAAAGCTCCGATCCCCAAACCGGCACCGGTACAGATACAAAAGCAATATCATCATAAACAGGAAAAACGCCAGCTGATTCGGATCATTAAAGGTTCCCTGATAGCGAACCGCACCCCAGTATTCCCGGAAGATACGTCCGCGCCCCGTCAGATATATCAGCAGCTGCACTCCGATATTCACCTTAACCACACGATTAATCCCGGTCAAAAAAGCTTTTCCGCCATATTCCGCCAGATAGCAGAAACTCCAGATAGCACAGGCATTGAAGATCCAAAAGCAAGTATACTTAGAAAATTCACCACGACCAAGACGAATCCCATAATATGTATTAATCACCAAAACAAATGCCAGAAACACATAAAACAGTCCTTCTGTCTTCAGCTGAAAAAGACGTTCCGGTCTTCTTCTCATACAGTCACATAACAGCATAAAAAAAGAGGCGAACAGACATACATCCGCCGCCTCCATCCCCCCAGAAGGGAATAAATAAAATTGTTTCAAAAATATAAAAAGCAAAAAAAATAAGACCGCCGCTGCCGTCCCATTTCCATCCGGTATACTTCTATTCCATTTCTGCAAAACGTCCATAGATCTCCCTCATCTTCTTTTCCACTGTATCCAGACTAAATTCCTGGCTTCGCTGGATGCAGGCTTCACCCATCTCTTTCCAGCAATTCTTCCTGGACAGCATATCCTCAAGAGCTTCCGCCCAGACATCCGCATCCTGAAGCTGGCTAAGCATGATCCCGCCCGGGCAAAGCTTTCTTTTCCGATCCGCCGACAGGGTCCAGCTATCTCCCATCAGATCCGTATTGCCCCGAATCTCCGAACAGATCACCGGAAGCCCACTTGCCATCGCCTCCAGCATCGCCCGCGGCAGCCCTTCCTGAAAGGATGGAAAAAGGAAGATATCCGAAGCTCCAAAGATCTCCAGCATATCTTCCCTGTATCCTAAAAACGATATATGATCTGCAATTCCAAGCCTGTCCGCCAACCCATGAAGATGCTCGTTCAATTCTCCATGTCCGCACAAAAGCAGATGCAGCTTTTCATATGCACTACGATCCGGCTCATCCTTCATTCTGGTAAGCATCCGGAACAGAACCTCCTGATTCTTCCTGGGTATCATCTCCCCGGATGTCAGAAGCACCACCTGATCAGGCCGCACCCCCAGGCTTTCTCTCTTCCTCTGCCTTTCTTTATCCCCAAGAAGGCGAAATTGAGAACGATCTATCCCCACTCCCGGCACATAATCTACATACTTCGCATGGAATTTCCGCTTCGCCAGTTCATAATCCTCCCGGTTAATACAGATCTGCTGATCCGTATACCTCGATAAAAACTTTTCCATCGGATAATAAAACAGCCAGTTCTTCCATGACGCCCCTTTAAAAAAATGGAATCCATGGGCCGTATAAATCACCGGGCCTGTCCCCGTCACATGTGCCGCCAGACGCGCCATCACCCCTCCCATCGGCGTGTGGCAGTGCACCAGCGAAAAATCTTCCCTGCGCATCAGCTCAACCATCTGACGATACACCTGAAAATTCCGCTTGTCAAACGGACTCCGCACAAAATCAATCTGATGGCAGATGATCCCCGTGCCATCCAGCCGGTGATTATCCGTTCCATACGACGGTGTATGGAAATTCGAAGCATAATGAACCTCATATCCAAGCCGCTGTAAAATACGGACGTTGTTCATCTCAAACTGGGGCACAAAACCGCTGACATGGGTTACAAGAAGTGCCTTTCTAGGCATTTTATTTTCCCCTTTTATATCATGTTGCATCTTTGTATTCATATGAAGCATCCTCCAAATATCTCCTGCCTCTCACGCCCATCCAGGCAAAGACAGCCAGCACGCTGACCGATAATTCCCGGTACGTAAAATATATTTGCCGCTGCTTTATAAAGAAACGATTCATTCCCATCATATCCGGCCATCGCGAGTAAAAGAGCATCCGTATAATCATCCAGCTTCGACGATTCATACTCCTTTATCACATTCGGATATGATACCTGTTTCGAAAAATTATCGATCGATTTTCTCAACTGCGGTTTTACCCATCGAGGAGGTATCATTGTTCCTATGCACATGAGCACAATACATAAAAGGATACAGCCTATTACATATTTCATTGTTTTTGCCATCATTTCCACCCAACTAAAAATAGCGGCTGCAGGATTGCAGCCGCCTTGACTTATGTTAATTTACTATTCTATTTTCATAAATGATTCGGATATACCTCTTCTTCTATCACCTCCAAAAGCTTCTCCTGAGGCAACTCTATATCCTCTTTATAAATAATACCAATACCGCAATCTATAGGAAAATGCTTCTCTATAATGTCGATACCACTCTACAAATAATCTCATTTTTCACTATTTACAAAAGAGAAATTGTCTGAGTTATCTTGCTTTTCTTTTCCATATAAACAAAGCATTGGTATACTTAAAATTACCGGAAACATATAAAGTATTGATAATGCATATCTAGGCCAATACGCTATAGGCGTTGCAATCAATAATGTTAACCAATTTCCTAAAACAGGAATTAGCAAAATTATATACTTCCGTCTTTTATTAACCCACATATAAAAAAGCATAAACAGTGCAATCCATATGCATATGGCAATTGAAGGCGTAGGTGTAAAAAGCGAAAACGCCTTTTTTAAATCAATTTTAGGATTTTCTAAAAGATTCGTATTATAAACACCACAGTTATCATTATCTTTAATGTATTCTAAATTACCTTGACTAATATTAGCTTGAAAATAGTTCAAAGACCAGGTATTTAGACTCCAGTATCCATATGTACTCAAACACCAAGATTCTAAATATATTCTTGGATTTTTTTTAAATAGAGAAAACCAAACTTTCAAAAACTCCTTTTTATGATTTTCAAAAAAGTTATCATTAAAATCTTCATTCCATTTAATTGAATCCACCAATTGTGGAGTATACACTGTTTTTAGTTTTTCAACAGGAATTATATCATTAACAAATTCTTCTTCTACATTATTAATGTTCCCATCATAAGCAATTACTCTCGCTACTTGCTGAAGTGGTATTCCATAACTCTCCACTTTATCTTTCTGTATCCCCAGAATATCATATCCAGGACCCGTTAAAAGTATTATAAATACAATTGACAAAATATGCGTAAAATATATTTTTTTCGATAATTTTATATTTTTAATAGTTAAAATTACTAATGACAAAAAAGATAACATTAAAATATAAATCCCATTATTTCTAGTTAACGATATGATTAACATCGATATAGTGAGTTTAACCCAATAAAGCCTTTCTTTTTCTTCTATTTTTCCGTCACTAATAATATAATCGTATAATTTTAAGCTATAGTACACAAGTGTAATCGAAAAAATAGGGTCTTTCCACATACTTATAGCATGTTGTGGGAAAGTTGCTGTTCCAGCAAAAAATATAACTGTAAAACAACATAATATTTTGGAAATTCCTTTATTATACATCCATGAAACTATATACGTTAATAGTCCACTAATATAAAGCATTTGTATCAGTGTGTAGATTGCACAACCTGCATTTATATCAGAAAATATATATCCTATCTTCAAGCATATCGCAATAAAAATAGTATAAAAAACCGGGTGATGATTCGATAAATTCAAATGATAAACCGTCTGATATATAGACCCCATCGAATCTCCATATATCAATCCAGGATAATATATTAGAAAATATGGCATCCAAGACAAAAATATCAAACCAAATATCATGAACTGGTTTTTCTTTTTTAATTCTTTTTTAGCATTAGCTAATTCTCCCTTATTGAATTTTAACTTTTGTATTTTTTTAATCAACCAATTTAATATATTTACAATTACAAAAAGACAAATCAAGCATCCAATCAAATCCACAATTGAAAATTTGTCGATAAAAACTTCGTCGATTGTTGCAAATGGATTACATTCATCTGGATGAATATGCTTAGACAATACAATACTTATTGAAAGCAATAATGAAAATGCAATATAACTCAATTTATCGTCTATTCTATCAAAATCTTTTTTTGTCATCCAGATTTTATAAAAAGCAATTCCAACTCCAATTATAATCATACCATTTATAGGTATTTTCATATATAGCAAAAAAATATATGAAAATAGCACGCTGAAAATAGCTTTTATAACAGTTTTCATATTTTTCTCCTTTTTAAATTCTATCTTTCAATTTTAATTTTTCTATTAATTGAAGTCGAAATTCATATGCCTGTCTGTCTTTTTCAACAATCGTTGCCAATATAAGACCTGAAAAGAAAGAAATAATCGCTGCTAATGCAATAAAACCAGAAACAATCAAGGTCGGAAAATGTGGCACCATTCCCGTGTGCAAAAAATCAAACAAAACTGGGATAAACATTACTGCCGATATTAAAATCAGCATCAAAGAAACTCCTCCAAAAAATCCAATTGGTCGATAATTTTTATATAAACGTCCTATTGTTTTTAACACTTTCAATCCATCTGAATATGTATTGAGCTTCGATTCGCTTCCAGATGGTCTGTCACGGTACTCAATAATCACATTTTCAATTCGCATATTCTTTTCAACCGCATGAATTGTCATCTCTGTTTCAATCTCAAACCCTTTTGACAAAACTGGAAAGCTTTTTGCGAACAAGAAACTAAACGCCCGGTATCCGGTCATGATATCCCGAATATTGGTATGAAACAAATGGTTAATCGAACCTCTTACCAAACTGTTTCCAAAATTATGAAACGGCCTTTTATTTTCCTCAAAATAAGTAGAAGACAATCGATCACCTACCACCATATCCGTCTTTTTCTGAAGTACAAGCTCTGCCATCTGTTTCCCATACTCCGCAGGATATGTATCATCTCCATCTACCATAATATAACACTCTGCATCTATTTCGCGAAACATCCGCCGAATTACATTTCCTTTTCCCTGTGCATACTCATGACGTACAACCGCGCCTGTTTTTTCTGCCAGTTCAACTGTACGATCTTTTGAGTTATTATCATAAACATAAATAACTGCTTCCGGAAGTTCCTTTTTCCAGTCACGCACTACTTTTTCAATCGTCTTTTCCTCATTATAACAAGGAATTAAAACCGCAATCTTATCCATCTATACTTTATCACCCTTTCCTTAAATAGATATAAAATCAATTCCATAAAACTTTCGGATATATCCCTTCTTCCATCATTTCCCGAAACTTCTCCTGTGCCGGTTCTATATCCTCCTTATACGTAATCCCAATCCAACGATCCGATGTCTCCAAAACCTTAACCGAAGCGGCATCCTTTTCCAGTAGTTCCGCCACAATATTCGGAAGCAGGTATTCCTTCTTTTCTTGATTATCTCCCAGATGATCCAGGAATCTTGAAAAGCCTTCATCAATGTATCGCAGAAAATCCGGATAACCGGCCCACATATTCATCGAAACCATTGTATCCGGCGTAATCCATTTCTCTACCTCTGCATTATCGCACTGAATCTTATCACCGACTGCCTGAATCCCAGTTGTCTCAATTACCTTTTTCAAACACCCAGCTTCATCTGCTACACATACCCCTCTGGTAACAGCACCATTTTCACTCAACGTATTTTTCAAAGAAAATCCAGCCATTGCAAGATGAATGTTTTCCCCCTCTTTCTTTCCAGAAACCAGGAAATCATGCAACTTTACAAATGCCTCTTTACCATAGTAATCATCCGCATTGATAATCACAAATGGTTCTTTGACAATGTCTTTACAAGCTAAAATCGCTTGTCCGGTTCCCCATGGCTTTACACGTCCAGTAGGGACTTCATAACCTTCCGGCAGATTGTCTAATTCCTGATAGACATATTCAATCGGCATGACCTGAGATAATCGGTCACCGATCACCTCTTTAAATTCTTTCTCAATCGCCTTTCGAATTACAAAAACAACTTTTGTAAATCCAGCTTCTTTCGCATCATAGATTGAAAAATCCATGATAATCTCTCCATTTGAAGCCATTTTCGCCAGCTGCTTAATACCTGTTCCAAAACGGGAACCGATGCCGGCAGCCATAATGATAAGGGTTGTATCCATATTTTCCTCCCTAAAATGTCTTTTGTTTCATCATTTAATAATGAATCTTTTTATCAAACATATTCCGATACTGTAACTGCCAATATTCCTGCAAGATCGGCTGTTCTTTATCCAAGGCTTCCCAGTTTCCGTCCTTATCACGCCAGGCGTTTCCATCTATCGCCGGAATCTCTTCCCGCAATCCTTTCAAAAAATCCTGGTACGGAAGCAGCTTCATTCCTGCCTTTTCAAATAACAGCTCAGAAAGATAATTGGCGCTGGTAAATACATTGTTCTCCGCCTCAATCTCATAATTCGCCCAAATGAAAAACGGCACAATATAACGGCTCTGCACTTCCGCAAGCGTCCACTCTGACAGCGGCTTTCCCGACAATGTTTCATAAAAAGATTCTTCTAACATCGGCTGGTGATCTCCAAAAAAAGCAATCACGGTCGGTTCTTCTACCTGACTGAAATAATCAATCAAAACAGGAATTGCCGCATCCGACTCGCAAATCAAAGTTAAATATTCTTCTGCATTCGGAAATTCTCCTTCATGTCCCAGAATCCGAATCGCATCTTCGTTGAAATATTCTGTATCATATCCACTGTGATTCTGCATTGTAACATTAAAAATAAAAGCCTGTTTTCCTGTTTCTTCTATCTTTTCAAACTCTTCAATCACTTTTTCATAAGAATCACGATCAGATATATAACGGTCGCGAATCAATTCTGCATCTTCAAAATCCGAAACATCCAAAAACTCATCAAATCCCAGTCTCGGATATACCCGGTACCGGCTGTATCCAGTCTTATCATACGGATGAATCGCAACAGTATGATAATCCCTTTCTTTCAAAATCTGGACGATCGAATATGTACCATTTCTTGTTATATATTGCTGGTATGGAACTGTCCCTTGCAGAAACGCCATTGAATTTCCTGTTAAAAACTCATACTCTGTATTCGCAGTTCCTCCGCCTATCGGATACACCTGCATGTAACCTTTTACAACATTTCCCTGCAAGGAATTAAAATTTGACATATAAGTCTCATTATCCAGTTCTGGAAATATCACACTGATATCCGAAAAACTTTCATTCATAATCGCAATCACATTTGGATGCACTCCTGAATCAGAATGATCTGTTTCCACAAACTCCAAAATCATCGTCTCCGAATCCCTCGAAGAATATCCCTTCGGTGGATCCATTCGCATATGACGGATATTGGAAATAAAGCTGACTGCAATTCCGTATTGTTGTATATTTAATTTCTGATTCCAAAAATTCATATCCGGAGCAAAAAATATACTTTCTATAAAAAAACCAAGAAGAATTACCGATGGAAGTGACCATATTAATACATAACTTTTATTCAGTTTTTCTTTTCCATAAAAATAAAACGTTGACAAACAAAACATCACTGCCATCCACAGCGCCAAAAGCATTGTCCCTGTCAAATTATAATGGTAATTCAAAAATACATTCTTTGCCGTTCCTGCTGAAAAGAAATCTCCCGGTACAATCGGTGTGCCTCTGAATGAAGATACAAACGAATTTGCCACTGCAAAAAGATACATGACCAGCATAACTATAAATACCGCATAGGTAACTCTTCGTATCAGCATATATGCTAATAACAAAATCAGAAAATACACTGCCACATTTCCGCACGCATATATAAACTTTATATTTTCCAGGTTCTGATCTACCAATTCCACCAGATAATATGTAACCAAGGCTGCTAACAGCAGCCAGACGCCTTCCACAAAAATCCGATAATCTCTTTTATCCTTTTTGCGCCTTCCCCATGCATTTATACTTGCTCCTGACGAACCCGCAACAATCGCCACTGCCCCACATTGAAGTCCTAATTTTTCCGTATGATACATAGTAGAAATCAGCACTAATATGGCGTACACAACTATCAAAATCTTTATGTTTCTTTGAATAGATCCATTTTTCTCCATGTCCTCATACAGTTTTATCAACCCATGCAGTGAAAACATAACTACAATCAGTACACATACAAATGCCACCGGATTGTTGAATATAGAAACCAGGCCAATCTCTCGTTGAAAATGATAGGTATCCCAACGCGGCGAATATAAATCGATTTTCCGAAATTTTTTCCCATTTACAGCTACTTCTACAATCCCTGAGCCATCATGTTTCTGAAAATCGATCTGGAGACTTTTCACATCATTCGCAGAAAATGTGAGAATACAGGGTTTGTCCGGGTTTACCACCATCCATACCCCATCCGCATGCAACCAATCTCCATCTTTTTGGATGGAATCAAAAGATATTTCTTCTCCATCCAAAAGGATGCGAACGATTCTTATGTCTGAACCACCGGATTTTATATTATGATCTGCTGTGGCAGTGACCACAACGTTTGCCTTTTTTAGAGCACTTATAAATATATTGTTAAAAATCGTGCATGAAAAAAGAAACGTAATCATTAACGCTATTAATAGCTTTACTCTTTTTTATATAGATTCATTTTGAAATTTACATTTATTTTCATAATTTGTTTTACTTCTTATTTCAATATTAAACAAAACATCTAACTATAATACAATTAAATTCACCTGTTTTCATTAAAATTCTTGTTATTTACTCTATAACTCCACTTCACTTATTATTCTTATATTCTTTTATATTTATTTCATTTTCCCATCAAACACCCATTAAAAGATCTCCAAACTCATTATATAAACATATATTATATCTTAATCTTGACAATTCAACTCCAAACCAAACTGACATTTGCTTTTCGATACAATCATTGATACTTTCAATAAGTTCTTTTTCTATTTTGTCACTGTTTCCTTTTGTGTACTCATTAATTTCAAAATAATTTTTTAGACTAGTACTTATATATTCTTTTAATCCTTCCAGTATAGAATAATCTCCTTTATAATTAACCATACAATATTTTTGACATCTTTGTACACAATCGTTAACAACCTCATCTTTACTCTTTAAAGGTCTCCCCGCAAAATATCTTTGATTATTCATATACTTATCAAATTCAGCTATTATACTATCTAAATATTCAGCTATTGTCTTTTCTTCAACTTCCAATTTCTGCCTTACAATTTGCAACGTTTTTTCCACAGCTTCCGCCGCTGAAACAATGCGGAGTGCTACATTATTCACTTCATCCGGCTTCGTAGCACACTGCGGTAATATACTATCAAAAGAAATCTGTTCTACCAAAGCCCTTTTTATGTAATATCCGCAACTTCTGTTATGTCCATGAAGAACCTTTACATCTGTTAATAAAGCTATTCGATATCCATCACGCAATAAACGTATTCCCATATCCAAATCTTCCGCATAATTAAATCTATAAGCATATTTTTTAAAAATCTCTGCATGTATTGCGCAAGTGATATCTGTCAAAGATGCTTTTTTTCTAAGCTCCAGTGCATCATCATCATCATTTAGACAATTAAACTGATTTCCCTCTGCTGTTCTACAAAACTCTGCGTGTTCTTTTGTCGCCACTTTATAGAAAAGTTCAGTTGTTTCAGGACATAACTCTGCAACGCTTACAGCTGCAACCTTGCACTCATCAAGTGGCTTTACAATTTTTGAAATCCAAGAATCCCCCATTGGTAAAGCGTCCTGGGTCATAAATATTATAATTTCGCCCCTTGCCTTTTGTGCTCCCATATTTCTGGCAAATGAATGTGAAAAGTCTTCATGCTTAATTTTATATATATGTGCTTTATGTTTTTCAGCAATTTTCAAAGTGTTATCCGTACTTCCCGAATCAATTATTACAATCTCAACAGGCTTTATATACCTTTGATTTCTTAATCTATCCAGCATTTGATCAAATTGAATTCCTGCATTATATGTTGGTATTACAATCGATATTTGCTTCTGACAATCATAGAACTGTGATTTTTGTCTATTCTGTTCTGCATTTTTATATGTATCTTTTATCGCCTTTTTAGCATTTTCATAAAACGCTTCTTTAGCAAAATATTTCAAATATGCTTTATATCCATTTTTCCCAAATTCTTTTCTGTCGACACTATTATTGAGCATATAAATAATTTTTTCAGTAAGTTCTTCAACATTGTTATTTTTATAAGTCAACCCACACTTTTCTGTTTTTACAATCGTCGCCGTTCCTGTGTTTTCTGAAACAATAACTGCTACATTATTTTGCATTGCTTCTGTTACTACAATCGGCATTGGATCATCTCTTGAAGCACAAATATAACAATCAATTTCTTTATATAAATCGTTAATTTCCTTTCGATCTAATTTTTCAATATATAATGTATTTTCCGGAAAATCCTTGCAAATTTGATCAATGTCTTCATATATTGTTTTATAATATTTTTTTCCAACGAATACAAAGTAACTCTTTTTTCTTTCTTCCTCATTCAAATTCCGAATTGCATTAATTAAAATATCAAATCCTTTTCTATACTCTTGGACACCTATTAATGCAAAAACCGTTTTTCCTTTAGCTTCTTTAGGAAGTTTAAATGTTACATCTTTACCTTCTACATTATTTTGGGGAACGTAATATAATAATTCTTTAGATTTATATAAAGGTCTATGGTAAAGCAATCTCTTCTTAGCATAATCCCCAACTGTATAAACTGTCACATTATCTGGGATGTGCTGTGGCATTGCTTTAAAAAAATTTTCATCTTGGTAAGATGCTTCTGCTTCATGAAGCCACCATAAAACAGGAATCCTACTCTCAGACAATCCATTAATCACTGGTGCACTTGCAATTGTATTAGCAATTACCATATCAAATAAATTAATATAAAGTTTATACCGTTTTTCTTTATAAAGCGAAGGGTCTATCAAAGCTGGTATACCATATCTCTTACACTCATCTTCTAACATGCCTCCACTTGGTGCCAAAATAACTGGACACATTTCCTCTTCTTTTAACATTTTAGCAAAATAAAAAAGAGCTATCGGTGCTCCCGTTAACATCATTTCATGTGTAACTAATAAAACTTTTTTTGTTTCCTTTTTTCCATAAGCAATCAATTGTTTTTTCCCTATGATTTTCCGATCGCCCCTTTCAAAATACTTAACAATATCCTCAAATGTTTGAATTGTAGCAGAAAACTGTATTTTTTCCGGAAATCGAGACACTTTATCTTTTTTTAAGATATCTGTTAATAATCTCACCGGCTTTGTCATCTTCCAAAACTCTGAATTTTGAATCATCTCTTTATCTGCATCAGCCTTTTTAGCCAGTTCGACATAATGTTCCATTCGTTCTGAATACGAGCTATTTGCATTTACTAAACTTAATAACTGTTGTTCTCTTATACTAAGAATCTCTTTTAACTGCTCATTTTGTTCTCTCAAGTTATCTATTGTCTGTTCTTCTTCCCCAAAAAGAAAATTTTTATAATTTATCACTTTTCTTTCCTTTCCATCTATTGTCAATATAATTGTTTCTATTTTTTCTTAACTTGTTGTATGCAACGCTTAACCCACTCTCTCCTCCGACTCCCAATCGGCAGGATCTTATTCGCTATCTTCCGAATCCCCGCGTTCTGCTCCATCTTCACAATCCTTGACAACTCTGCCTCCTGCTCTTCCATCAGGCACCGCTTGATCTTCCGCAGAATCATCGGATAATACGGCGACAGCTTCGCATACTCCCAGAAATACTCCGCAAAGTCGCAGTCCACGGTATCCCACGGTTTCTGATAACCTGCAAAATGAATCAAATATGGATTTTTTCTAGCTTTTGTATATTCTTCATACAGCTCTCTCGGCGCCATTTTCAGGATATCCATACGGCTCCGGCCTATCTCCTGCCAGTCCATCAGGGTATTCCACTGCTGTGGCAGATAGGTCACTTTATTTTTACACACGATATTCAGGATATCCTGATCATGGCAGCGGTACGAATGCGTCAGTGCTATCTGAATCATATCCTCAGAACTCATCGTTTTTCGCAGTCCATCCAGATCCAAAATCAGGACGCCTGCCTGAAAATAATCATAAGGACTGTCTAAGCCCAGTGTCTCGATGGCATATTTTTTCCAGTTATTCTGATTTAAGTTTAACTGTCCTGCCACATCGATATCTTTCGCCGCACCGATCACAGCGCCTTTCAGATCCAGATCGTAAAGTTCTGCCACATCGTGATCGGCTACCATATCACAGTCCAGATAGAGGATCTTGTAATAATCAGGCATGATCTCCGGGATAATCAGGCGGTAATAGGTTTCCACAGACAAATGCTGATCGACGAAGAGTTTTCCTGCATCAAAGTATTCACATACCCGGATGAAACGGATGGATATATTCTGTTTGTCCCTTGCTGCCATGGAAATCAGATGCTGATTTTTCTCAGAAATGTCGTTATACAGAATAATGATGTCATACTCCCGTTCCGGTGATGTATTCGCAATCATGGAACGAATCATAATGTCAAGATACGGTGAAAATTTATCATTTGCCGACAATACAATCGGCACACCCGCTGGATATACCGGTCTTAATACGGCTTTTGGTGCTGTATCTTTAAACAGTGTTTTAGGAAGTTCGCACGCCCGGATTCCCGGCTGTTTTTTTAAGTATTCATAGTAAATGCCGCAGAGCCGTTCCGCCAGATATCCCATGACGCGGTATTCTTCTACGCTGTACCAGGTCGTATCGATCTGTTTTTCCGCCTCAAACAGGATATCAAAAAGCCAGGCACAATATTTCCGATAGACCTCTTTTTTCATGATGAACATGTTGCACTCATGGGCACTTCCGGATTTCATATATTCATCTGCCGTCTGTGCGTATTCCGGATATTTCTCTTTTAAGATCTGCAGGGTTATATCGAGATCTTCCCGGTGCTGGAACGGCACCATACCATACTCATGGTACACATCCATCGCTTTTCCTTCTGTCTTGACCCGCGGATAGCGGCGGCCTCTGACGCTAATCACATCATACTTGGTAATAAGAGCCCGCATGACTTCCGGCTGAAGTTTCATCTCCTGAATTGCTTCTTCGGAGATGCGATCGTAAGCGATATTTCCCCATCCGTCATCTTTATTCAGTGATGGATCGAAAGCCAGGTAACGGCGATAATGGAAGAATCCATAGTAGTCCGCATCTTCATTTTTCCACGCCCAATACTGTGCAGTCAGTTCGCAGTATGTTTTATTTTTTTGGGAAATATTGTCGCCTTCATCGTCATGGCGCATGCCCGGAAGTTTCGTTCCATTCAGGGCGGTTCCTACCTGTATCGGATAAAGATATGGATTCTCCGGTACATAGGATGGCTTGTGGCAGACCACATATATCTTGATATCCGGTGTTTGTCCTACCTGTTTTTCCATGTATCTTAAATTCCTTTCCTCTGTATCGTCTGCGTTGTTTTAAGCGTTGTCCGGCAGGTTCAGACTTTCCATGTAGGCATTGCACACGCCTTCCGCTTCTCCCTGCATCACCACATCACCTTTATTCAGCCAGATCGCATGATCGCAGAGCTGCCGCACGGTTGCCATCGTATGGGAGACAAAGAGAAGTGTCGTTCCATTTTCCAGCATATGATGCATGCGCTCCTGGCATTTTTCCTGGAATGCCGCATCTCCGACAGCCAACACCTCATCGACGATCAGGATCTCCGGCTGCACGATCGTCGCGATCGCAAATCCCAGTCTCGCCGCCATACCGGATGAATAGTTCTTGATCGGCATATTCATGAAATCTTTGAGTTCTGCAAATTCGACGATCTCATCATAATGCGCATCCATAAATTCCTTGCTGTAACCGAGAACGGCGCCATTTAAATAAATGTTTTCCGTCGCCGTCAGTTCCCCGTCGAATCCGGCACCCAGCTCAATCAGCGGTGCAATGCTTCCTCTCACTTCTACCGTGCCGCGGTACGGTTTCAGAATACCGCAGATCAGCTTTAAAAGTGTCGATTTACCGGAACCATTCGTTCCGATGAGCCCCCATGCCTCGCCGCGTTTTACCTCAAAATTGATATCTTTCAGAGCCATAAATTCCTGAAACATCAGCTCGCGTTTGATCAGTTTTACAAAATATTCTTTCAAATTATCAATGCGCTCGGAAGCCATATTGAAACGGACCGCCGCATTTGTTACTTTTATGATTGTGTCTTTGTCCGATGCCATTTCTGCCTCCTAGATATATAAGATAAATTTATCCTGCGTCTTTAAGAATGCCCACACTCCAACCAGAAGTGCCACTCCGGCTGCCACAAATCCAGCCAGAATCAGGTACGGATCCGGCATCCGGCATTCCAGCACGATCTGACGGAACTGCGTGATATAGAAATACATCGGATTTAACGTCATAACCAGTTTCCGCAGCGCCTCCGGAAGCAGGGTAATCGGATAAAATAATGGAGTCAGATACATCCATGCGGTCAATACTGCGTTATAAATATGCTGTATATCGCGGAAGAATACACACCCCTGCGCCAAGAGCATTCCCAGTCCCAGGCAGAACAGATATTCCTGCAGAAGAATTACCGGAATAAATAGATAAAAAACATTCGGAACGACCCGGCATACTACAAATACGATCACTAGCGCCCCCAGTGCAAATACCATATTTACAAAGGAACTTGTAATTTTAGATACGGTAAATACATATTTCGGCACATAGGTTTTTTTCAGCAATGACGCATTTCCGATAATGGAGAAGATCGCCTGTGTGGTTGATTCACTCATAAAGTTATAAAGCGTCTGTCCGATAATCAGGTATACCGGAAAATTGACAATATCAGACCGGAACATATTGGAAAATACGATCACCATGATAACCATAACCATCAGAGGATTCAGGATACTCCACAGGTATCCCAGAAAACTTCTCCGGTATTTCAGCTTAATATCTTTTGTTACAAGCTGCTGCATCAGGAAACGGTACTTATAAAATCCGCCCAGTCGTTTTAAAAACAAATTCATATCTTTTCCTCTTTCTTCGATTTTGCTTTTATTTCAAAAAAAAGCCGCGCAGCAATACCCGCCAGAAACTTCCTGCCGGAAACAGACGGTTTAACTTACGCATATCTATTTTAATTTTTAAGTTGGTCGGTTTTAAACGAAACTCCCGTATATTCGATACTTCTTCCTCCTTTCCCGGTTCAGTATGATAGAATTTAAGATAAGGAAGCTCGGCACATTGTATGCCTTTCTTCCTCTGGTAAAAGTAAAAGATACCAAACAACCGCTCCGCAAGATAGCCATACAGCCTTGGTTCCTGCGGTTTGTTTATCTCTTTTCTCTCCTGCTCGAATGTATCTAAAAGTGTAAAAAGCCATTCCATATAGGTATGGAACAGCTCTTTTTTCATGATATACATATTCATATAATAAATATCTTTGGAACTCATATATGCCTTTGCCGAATCTGTATATTCCGGGTAAACCCGGTTTACAATCTCCAGCATATGATTCAGTTCTTCTGCTTCATGATACTGGCAGTACTGGCGGTATACCGTCGTATTGATCCGCTCTCGGTAAACGGTCAGAAGATCGTATTTCATGATCTGCTGCGCCATCCACTCGGCTTCCATCCAATATGGTGTCAAATCGTCCCAGACGGAATCCAGCTCTATATACGGATGCTGGCGTTTTCCAAGGATTTTTCCACTCTCCGTCACCGGACATACCCTGTGAAACGTCAGATAGCGGCGGTAATGAAAGAATCCATAATAATCACAGTCTATATTTTTCCAAGCCCAATACTGTGCCGTCAATTCACAGTAATCCGGATTTTTTTCGGATATATGTTCTCCCTCATTGTCACGATATGCCATATGCTCAAACCGTTTATTCGTCAGAGCTGCTCCGACCTGAACCGGATAGAACAATGAATTTTCCGGCACATAGGTCGGCTTATGGCAGGCAATAAATATACGTATATCTGGTTTTTTTTCCATATCTGGTTTCCTGTTTATTTCCTTCTTAATGAGTTTCTTCCTTAACCCCTTCCGTACTTTCCTTCATCAGCATAATCTTCGGCGTCATGATAATCAGCTTCAGATCTTCCAGCACTGAATAGTTGCGTATATATGTCAAGTCCAGTTTCAGCTTGTCATAAGGGGTTGTGTTATATTTTCCATACACCTGCGCGTAGCCGGTCAGACCGGCTTTGACCTGCAGGCGGAATGAAAATTCCGGTATCTCTTTTTCCAATTCGGCCGCCAGCTCCGGGCGTTCCGGGCGCGGACCTACGATGGACATATCGCCTTTTAAGATATTGTAGATCTGCGGCAGCTCATCCAGGCGGGTTGCCCGCAGTATCCGGCCAATCGGCAGGATTCTCGGATCTCCCTCGCTTGCCAGCCGTGCCTTTCCATCTGCTTCCGCGTTCTGCACCATGGTACGAAATTTATATATCTGGAATTTCTTTCCGTTTTTTGTAAGGCGCGTCTGCTGGTAAATCACCGGACCGCCATCGGTCATCTTAATACAGATTCCTACAATCAAAAAAATCGGAATCGTGATAACGATTCCGATGAGTGATCCGACGATGTCGATGATCCGTTTCATAATTTCCTGCTCTATCTGCAGTCCCTGATTATTCCGCGACAGAAGTAGCGGCGAATCAAACAGATTCAGTTCCACCGAGCTGCGAAGCAGAATGTCCGATATTTTCGGGACGCTGTATGTCCGGATATTCTGGCCGAAACAATATTTGATGATATAGTTTCGCTCATGCGCCGGTATATCTCCGACAATCACACTGTCGTATTTGGCGATCTCCGCTTTGATGCGTTCCGGTCCTTCGTGGTAGCTGACAATCTGGCTGATTATGTATTTATCTTCCCGCGCATTCATTTTTTCAATCAAATGATAATCCGAGTGATCGCCGGAGATCAGCAGCAGCTCTCTCGGCGGGAACATGCCCCGGTACAGCCAGAGAAATGTCATCGTCCACGCGAGGATGATGACAACCGCCCCTATCAGATTGACCACCAGTGGCGCCGGTGCCGTGAATTTCTTATCCTGCACGCTGATCTGGAAATACGTAATGATATTGGTGACTACCACCGCCAGTATCTGCGAGTAGATCAGATTGCCCCGTTTCAGGAGCGCTATCTTAAATCCGCCGTACAGCTGCATAAAGAAAATAAGCAGGAGTCCATAGATGAATATCATCATCCAGTTACCCCTGCGGAAGAACGGCGCCCAGATAATCTTGTTGTACCAATTGATCCAGATGACACCATAGAGTCCTGTCAGAAGCGCAACCAATATCAGGGCAAATCCCAGCTTGATCAGGCGCTTGTATTGCTCAAATTGATTCATGCTTTTGTGTTTTGGTTCCTTTCTTTTACTTATCTTCCGGCAGACGGATCCCCAGTTCTATCCTGCGCTTTTCTCCCAGAAGCTCGACCTCCACCGTCACGATCCGCTTGCGGATGCGCTTGCGTACAATCTTTTCCAGAAAGAAGGATAATGGTCCCTGGGCAGTTAGGATGTTGCCGTCTTCGTCGAGGGTGACAAAGGAGCGGCGGACAAGACATTCATCCAACTCCATCATCTGGCAGAGCAGTTTCTTCTCTTCTTCCCGAATCGACCAGAATTCACAGTCCGTCCGCAGGAGTTTGGAAAGCTTCGGGACCCGCTTTAACACCAGAAAGAATTCCTCCGGCGTGTCGGTGTCCGCGATGACATAGGATGGAAAGAGCGGTTTCTGGTATTCCAAAAGTTCCCCGGCATTGCGCCAGACGCATTCCTGCTCGATCACAAAACAGGCGCGGTACCCATTTCCTTTCAAAACGCGTTCGATGCTTTCTGTCAGTTCCTGTTCCCTGCCTGTCTGTGTCTGGATCACATACCACATATCGCACTCTCCTTTGCATTTTCTCTGCTTTCAGGTGCACAATGGGTATGCTTCGCCATCCCGGAGCCGCCTTCTGGCTGCCCGGATACGATCTCGATCCATCCTATGTTCCATCTTTCATCTGACCATGACATTGATCACAGGCAGCTTACTCCACGTGCTTTTGATTCTTATTCTGCGCCTCTTAACGCGCTTTCATGCGTCCGCATCCGGCACGCCCTGATTTTAGAGGATTTGTGCCTATGCGAAGTCTAGTTTATTATACTACGGTTTGTGGGGGGATTCAATAGAAGTTTGTGGGAAGGAATGTTTAGGAAATTCTTAAATTAATTTAATAAGATAAAAGCGGAGTTTTCATCCCGCTTTATCTACAGTCTTTGCACCAGGACTGGTTTCTAATTTGACCATTTCCCATTTTACGGAAACCAAATTCGCTGATTGGTTTTGGCTTATTACAATTCGGACAAATACGAACAGGCTCACTTCCATTGTATCCACTTGATTGAATTATTGGTCTATCAACATTAATATTATTTTTCTTATTAGCCGCCATTACAATACTCCTTTTTAACACATAAACTTCTTTTTATTTGCAAGAGATTACTATTCGATTATATATTTGATTTCCCCCCAAATTCATTTATCTTTTCATACTTAACATTTTCTAGCGAAATAGAACAATTTCCAGTAAAGTATTCATTAAACATTGTCATTTCTATCCCTTCTTTATGCTAGTAGAATTTTTAAAGTCTATAATCTTGTTTGGGTATTTTTGTGCATTATTAATATTGCTTTCTTTTATCGCATTTTCACAAATTCTTTTATATCTTTATTTATATCATTTGCTCTGCCATCCGATAAATAAACAGCAATTGCGTTTTCTACCGCTTTATTTAAAGAATCGCCATCTTCTAACGCTTTAAAAGCCAGTTTTTTATGTAATTCTGGCTTAATCCTGACATTAAAAGTGCCTTTATATTCCTTTTCAGGTTCCTTTCCAACTTCACTACAAAATATAAGGTAATCGTCAACTGCACAATGAAATTCTTTTTCTACATCCGCAATATTACTTGTTTGAAAATCCACATAATCATTGATTCCTTCAATAACTCCATCAAATCTCCGCTTTTCCCATTCCCCTTTCCCTCCCCCCTATGCTACAATACTCTTATCACATTACCCAAAGGAGGCTCTCACCCATGATCCCACAAACATCCGTCAACTGGACCGCATTTAACTACAAATACTCCACCAATCCCCAACACGCCTTCGAATCCCTCACCTACTACCTCTTCTGCCATGAGTTCCAGCATCCCTACGGTATTTTCCGCTATTTCAACCAGCCCCATATTGAGACAAATCCCATTCATGTGGGCGATCGCTATATTGGTTTCCAGTCGAAATACTATGCGGACAGTGTTACCATGTCTTCCAAGGAACAGGAGCTGATCGATGCTGTCAAGGGAGCTGCACAGAGATATCCGGGTATTACAACACTTTATTTTTATATCAGCCGTGAGTTTTCTCCCCGTTCTAAAAAGGACGATATCATGCCCTCCTATCAGAAAAAAGTGGAAGCAGTCGCTGAAGAGCTTGGCATTGAGCTTGTCTGGCGGGTTCCCAGCAACCTGGAAGCGCAGCTGATGCAGGATAAGCAGCTTACCATTTGCCGCAATGTGTTTTTTCAGGTAGACTCTGCCGTACAGACCTGCTGTGAAAATCTTGAAAAACATAAACGAGAAATATTTGATCATATTCACACCAGTATAAGATATAAAGGAAACGATATTACGCTGGAACATACACAGCTGAACCTTAGAGCGTTTCTAAATTCAGATATATCCGTTTTGCTCATTGACGGAGCTGCCGGTTCCGGAAAATCGGCTCTGGTAAAACAGCTTACAAATGAACTTACAGGTGACTACGCGTTCCTTGCCTTTAAAAGCACCGATCTGGATGTGAATGATATTCTAAATTTTTTGACGCGTTATGGCGAATTAAATTTGGATGAAGTGATCGATGTATACAAAATGGCTGACACACGTGTGCTCTATATCGATGCAGCCGAAAAGTTTTTTATTTGTGAATATCAGGAAACGTTTGAGGATATCCTGAACCGCTTTATGGCGGCTGGATGGAAAATCATTCTGACACTCCGAACTGCGTACCGGGATCCTTTTCAAAACTCCCTATTACACGGTAGCAAGGTTCAGACCTATCATGTCGAACCGGTTGACTCTGATAAACTGTCCACTTTATCCCATACCTATGGTTTTCAGCTGCCACAGGACAAGCGGCTGCTGGATCTGCTCTGTGCGCCTTTCTATCTGGGCTTATATCTGGCTCTGGGAAACCTCGAAGATGAATCGATGCGTTCTTTGAACCGTGAGGCATTCGAGGAAAAGATCTGGAATGATATCATCCGTAACAACCGGAAGCGGAAGGACAATCTGCCAACCAGAAGGGAAACGGCTCTTATTTCTTTGACCACGAAAATGCTTCAAAATGAGATTTATTATTATGAGATTCTCGCAGAGGATGATTCCGAGGCACTTTCTGAGCTGGAGAAAAGTGGTGTGCTGTTCCAGAGCGACGATGCCAGAAGATATTTGCACAGCCATGATGTATTTGAAGAGTTGGTTGTCGGTCATATTTTTACTGAACGCTACCGGCATGATACCCTGAATGAGCAGTTTTTTGCCGATTTCCACCCTTCTCTCCGCATCCGAAAGCTATTTCGCGGATGGCTGGCTGATTTTGCCGCTGTTCCAACCCATCAGGAGCTTATTTTCCACCTTCTCGACTGCGAACAGGTAGAGCGGATATGGAAAGATGAGATTCTCTTAACGGTTATCAGCACGGAATCTTTAAAAGAAGTTTATCAAAAGCTGACACAAAAGATGGCTGCAAACAACTATGAGCTGTTACGAAAACTTGCCATTTTAATCAACACCTGCTGCCGCGCCGCAAAGGACTGGGAACAATACTGGAGTACTGGAAATCTGATTCCGTTTCGCCTTTCCAAGCCGTCCGGCTATGCCTGGCAGGCTTTGTTTGCTTTTTTGTTAGAGCAGAAAGAGACAATTCTCTGGGATGAACGTCTGATTTCCACCATCATTGAGGTACTGGATTCCTGGACCAAACACCTCGCTCATGCCAAATCAGAAAATACCCGCATGGCGGGAGAAATCGGAGTATTTTTGTTTCAAAAAATAGCCAATGACAAGGATCTGCGGTATACCTTTGAAAAAGGGCAGGCAGAAAAGCTGCAGGATGTATTGGTAAATTCTGCATGGATGATTCAGGAACCCTTAAAATCCCTTTTTCAAATGGTAATAGATGAAAAAAAAGGCGATGAAAATCATCCTCCTCTTCCCCGTATGTATACGGACCTGGCAAAATGTGCTGTATCGGATATTTATCATTATGGAATGGTTCCAGCTGCAATGCCTGAAATCACGCTTCATCTGATGGCAAAATTATGGGTTCGCTCCAATATGACTCTTCGTACCCATTACGCCCATCCGGATGTTGAAGAAGATTTCGGTTTAAATCCTCATCTGGACTTTTGGTATCAAACCGCAAGCGCTTATGCAACACCAATTATCCCATTGCTGCAAGCCGAACAAAATCTTGTAACTGATTGGTTAATTGATTTTTGCAATCAAGCTGGTAATTCCTACGCACATTCATCTTTAAATGAGGATTATGGGGAATGTACAAACATTACTATTTATGTAAACGATATACCTGTAGAACAAATTGCATCTGACCGACTCTGGAAAATGTACCGCGGAACTTCGGTTGGTCCAAATCTTCTGATTAGTCTCTTGATGGGGTTTGAAAAATGGCTTCTTATGGTTATCGAGCATTCAGAAACTCATATTGTTGTTAATTATTGCCGCTATATCCTGCAAAAGTCCCGCAATGTTATGTTAACTTCCGTGATCGTCAGCGCCGCGGAAGCTTATCCAGATAAACTATTCGAGATTGTCTGCGATCTTCTGCGCACAAAAGAGCTGTTTCATCTGGATTCGTACCGCTTTACTGCCGAATCCTCAGCTTCCTTTTTGTTGTCCGGAAAAGATCTTCTTGAAAAAGAACGGCTGGAGAGTAACCGCCTTTCCTTCAGAAAAAAGCGGCTGGAAGAGGTTATTTTATCGTATCAAACCAACGCCAGCGGTCTATCAAAAGAAGCCTTCGACTTGCGGAATCAAACGCTGTATCAGGCGATTGACCGAGCGGCTGCCGATATCGATACCTGGTCATCCAATGACAAATTTGCCTATTACCGGATGGATTTACGGCGTTATCAGGAAATTGTTGATGTTCAGGAAAATGAGCACGGGCAGACACTCTGTACGGTTCTCCCTGATTTTACAGAAGACATGAAAGCATTAAGCCAGAAGAGCGCTGCCGCCTATGAACCTCATGTGAAATATATGGATTTACAGTTATGGAGTGATTATAAATTCCATCATGATGTTAAATTCCGGGAATATAAAAAGTATGAGAATGTCCGCACCATTTGCTCGGAGCTGAACGAAATCTGGGCGTATATGGACACCGAAGTTGCCAATGAGGAACTCCCTTCCGACGATATATCTGTGATCGTGCACCGCTTTACCGCGATCGCATCTTACACCAGTGCTGTTTTACTTCGGGATTTTAAGGAAACATTGTCACATGAAGATCAGACATTATGCGAAAGTATCATTTTCTCTATTGGCGATTTATTTGCACACGCTTCTCACTTTGAAATTGTTCAGGCTGGCAATGGGATCGATGCGGTTGCCGTTGGACTGGTTCTTTTAAGCAATGAAGATAATATAAAAGCTGCAAATGACGGAAATCCTCTGTACCTGCTTCTTAAACTGGCACTGAATGACTGGAGTTACAACAGCCGTATCGCGAACGGAATCGCGTCAACCATCTGGGCGCACAGCCAGAATGCTGCGTGGCGTTTCCTATATCTGTTTTCACTCCTCGCCGATTCATATGAAGACGCGCTTTTGAAAAATGAGTCTTTTTCCAGCGATGACTTTTTCAAACAGAATGAGGGTGTAATTGCCCGTGCGCTCACGAAAGACTCAGTTGATATAACCGACCTTGATTTTTCCAAGCTCCAGAATATGACGATTTTCACGCTTCTTTCCTTGGTCTCTCCCCAAGCAACAGAGGCATTTAAATTCGCGGACGCAACGAAAGCTCTTGTCATGGAACTTGTTTTTACAGATAACAGGGATTTACGCGCCGAACGCAGGGAACTTTCTGGATATACAATAAACTATGTTTCCTGGCTGGCAGATGTTCTGCTTCATTGTGAACAGGCAGAACAAGCAGGTCTGATCGATGCATTTTTCCAATATGCAGATTTGACTCGAAATGATAACTCAGGATATCTGCTCACCGAGCTCATCCGGATACAGGATATCAACGGGAAAACAGATACTTTCTGGAATGTATGGGAATTACTGAAACCTTACCTTCTTGCATTAAGCAGCAAACCACAGGGTTCTTTTGATGACCGCCATCCTTATGGACTGGATAAAGTGATTATCAGCTATTTATTTGGCAATTCTCCCTGGAGATCCGGCGTTCACCGATGCGCCTTCCTTCCAGAAGAAAAAGCGGCTTTCTTTGACGATTTTATCGACAAATCGGGAAGTCCCAAAGCCTTGTTCTACGCGATTTCCCGGCTGCTCTATACCGTTGGGCGGGAACCTTATATTGAGAACGGAATTGATTGGATGTATAAATTGGTCACGCGTGATCCTGACTGCCAGTTACCGCTTTATCAGCAAACCTTGTATTATATGGAAGAGTACGTCGGTCTTTTTGTATCACGCCATCGCATAGATTTCAGGAACAATGTGGAACTGGCTATGAAGACTCAGACGGTGCTGGAGTATATGGTAAATCGGGGATCGCAGATTGCTTTTTTCTTGCGGGAGTTGATTTAGAAGGATGAGGCGAGAAAAACCATGCAATTGTCTTTGTGAGACTAATACATGGTTTTCTCTTCCATCACCTATTTTTATTTACAAACCCGATTCTCCAACTGCCCACTCTGCACATAATGTGTATAATAAGCCTTCAAATCATCTCCAAACACTGCCACCAGATCCGGGTTATTTGCCTTATACACACTAACATCGAAGTTCTCCGATGCCCTACGTCCTTCTGCCATACCACATGTATAGAAATGCTCAAATAACTTCTGCGAATCAGAGCCAACGACCGACTGCAAATCTGGATTATTCATATAATAATAATTTGCATCAAACACCGGCTGATACGTGTTCATCTGTTCCGTTACCTGATTCTGATTACCTGCGGACTGTGTCTGAGTCTGCGTCTGTGTCTGACCGGACGTATTTTCATTCGAAACCGCCCCATTCTTATACGGGCAGACTCCATTTGGATGAAGATGTGCCTCATGGTCGCCACAATGATAATGATAACTTCCCAGACCTCTCTTATTCTTGTAGTCATGATGTCCGCCCTGTGCATCCGTCCGTCCCGGATGCGCCTCAGCTGTAATCATCGTCATGTTTGAGACAGTCGCGAACGATGCCGTCAGCATCATGCAGGATAAAAGCGCAGTTCCAAACTTTTTAAAACGTTTCATAATAACTCCCCCTTGTAACTGTAAAATGAAATGCTCTCCAATTTGATTGTAACATTTCCATACAGAAAACACAAGGAAATCACCCTCATATCGTGTTTATTTCGCCATACAACACAATGCAGTTGATATTACACAGTCGGCACACAGCTTGTCCCTCACTCCTCCAAATACCCCATCAACTCCTCAACCACCTTATACACCGTCGTCCCTGGATCATACTCTGATGGCACATCTTTCCCCTCACGAAATCCATCCATACGTCTCTTAGCATTTTTGATCGCTGTATTGACGCCGTCATATTGATTTACTAAATCGAAAATCTCTTCGCAATTTTTATGGTAGATTCCATCCCCCAAATTATATTGCTTGAATATCTCATTGAGTTTTTCACACCAATCATCCCTATGAAGCGCAGTATCCGCATAATTGAAATGATGGTGTATAAATAAAGTTGACAGCCTATTCTCAAGGATTTCATAGTATAA
>NZ_CAKVZK010000017.1:0-52832 GCF_934835585.1 Clostridium sp. AF02-29
GATTTATTATATCTTATTAGCCACTACTGTTACAACGTTAGTATAGCACTTCAACATATGACTGTTACCAGAGCAGGATAAAACCTTATATCCATGTGGGCCGGCTTAAGAAAATAATATCAAAAATCAAAAGGAGGCAGAACCATGAAGGAATGGACCAAGGAAAGATGCTCCGAGGAGCCGCAGGAGCTGCAGCTTGTGGCTGACGGCATCTACATCCAGAGAAAGAACATCAAGAAAGTGCAGCACGAAGCAACCGAGGGCATGGAAGCCTACACCGACTGGGAGTGCGATAGCAGGGAAATCACTATATCGGAATACCAGATGTTGGAATCCATTAAGCAGATCAATACCGACAAGGCGATTGATGATTACACCGCACAGCTTATCGAGGAGGGATTGTTATAATGAGAGTATTAATCGACAGTCTGAAAAGACTTTATGCCGCAGGCAGGCTGACAAAGGAACAGATCGCGGTCAGAGTGGAGAAGGGAACTATTGATGAAGCAGAGTACGAGGAAATCACAGGCGAGAAGTACAAGGCAGAAACCAAGGCAAAATAACTTCCAATGTACCCACGCACATGGGAGCAGGTACTGCCATAAGCACATGAAAGAATGTGACCTCGACTGCAAGGAAAGCGGCACCTGTGCCCACTGCACAAATTACCACATACCGATGACGCAGTACCCATGCAAGTGGTGTGAGAAATTAAATCAGAATTAAGGACCGTCTGGACAAGGCGGTCTTTTTAGAGAGGAGGTGCAGCGCATGGATGTGACAGCAATCATCGTGGCAGCGAGTATCCCATCGGCACTGACTGGCTTCTTTTTCTGGCTCATCGAGCAGAGCATACAGAAGCGTGCCGACAAGGAAAAAGCAGAGCGGGAAGAACGGCAGAAGGAAGTAGATGCCAGAGAGCAGATCCGAGAGAAGAATGAACTCTGCATCATCAACTGCGTCAATGCTTCCCTGGCACTCGGAGAAGCGACAGCCAGAGCGGTGCAGAGAATCCCAGACGCACACTGCAATGGGGATATGCACGCAGCACTCGACTACGCTCAGAAGGTCAAACATGAACAGAAGGACTTTCTGAACGAACAGGCACTAAAACAAATTGTATAACAGGAGGACAAAGCAATGAAGAAAATCGACTGGGTAAGAAAACTCACAAGCAGAAAACTGTGGACGGCAGTGGCATCATTCGTCTCAATGATGATCCTCGCCACAGGCGGAACAGACAACACGGCAACGCAGGTAACTGCACTCATCATGGCAGGAGCGTCCGTGGTGGCTTACATCATCGGGGAAGGCTTGACCGACTCCGCCAACATCGGTGCTTCGGATGATGCCGAGGAACAGTAACAGGAAACATACGCAGCAGGGCGGCCAGTAGGCTGCCCTATTTTATTACAGAAAGTGAGGAAACAGATATGACAATCAAAGGTATGGACATTTCATATTGGCAGGGCAATGTAGACTTTGCCAGAGTAGCAGCAGACGGCATCAAGTTCGCAATCCTTCGTGAAGGATACGCACAGACGGTAGACGCAAAGTTCCGCCAGTATGTGGAAGGCTGCAGAAAGAACGGCATCGAAATCAAGGGAGTATATCATTTCAGTTATGCGATCAACGCAGAGCAGGCAGCGCAGGAGGCGGCATTCTGCATCAAGCAGATGGAGCAGGCAGGTCTCGGAAAAGATGTGATTGTATTCTACGATTTTGAGTACGACACTGTAAAGAAAGCCAAGGCAAAGGGAGTAACCCTCGGAAAGAATGAGTGCATCGCATTTACAAAGGCATTCTGCGAGTATGTGGAAAGCCATGGATACAAGGCAGGTGTTTATTCCAACATCGACTACCACAGAAATATGTATTCGGACGAAGTGCTCTCCAAGTATGTGTACTGGCTCGCAGATTACACAGGATCTCCGGACTATGACTGCGCATTCCACCAGTACACCAGTTCCGGAACAGTAAGCGGCATCGATGGCAAGGTAGATATGGATTACTACTACGGAGAGGAAATCAAAGAGAACCAGGGCGAGAAGAAATCCGTCACTGAGGTGGCAAAGGAAGTGCTCGCAGGAGACTGGGGAAACGGAGATGACCGCAAGAATAGACTGGCTGCTGCCGGATATGACTACGCAACGGTGCAGGCAGAAGTGAACCGCCTTGCAGGAGCAACCTCCGCACCGAAAAAGAGCGTGGCAGAAATCGCCAAGGAAGTCATTGCAGGACAGTGGGGAAATGGCGATGACAGAAAGAACCGCATCAAGGCAGCAGGATATGACTACGATACAGTCCAGAAAGAGGTCAATGCACAGCTTGGAGTAAAACCGCAGAAAAGCGTTACTGAGGTAGCCAAGGAAGTGATCGCAGGTAAGTGGGGCAACGGCGAAACCAGAAAGCAGAAGCTGAAGGCAGCCGGATACGACTACGCAGCCGTGCAGAAGAAGGTCAATGAACTTCTGTAATTGGCGATTGACTTATAAAAAGAGTGGAGGTATGATGTGCCGCAGAGGGGGTTCTAAAGGGGGTAAGCACCCGGACGATGTGACCGACATAAATGTCGGGAACACCGCAACGCAGAACCCAGAGCGTGGCGCACCGTGACAGCCAGAATAAGACGAAAAGCAACCCAGTGGAACAAACACCCACTGGGTCTTTTTTATTGCCTAAATGGGGCAGATTTGAAAGCCAAAGAAAAAGCAGGGGCAATGATTACCCCTGCGGAAAGATAAAGATTTTATAGACCTGCTCCGGGGTAAGAGAATATCTCCGGGCAATGAGACGGATATACTTCAGAGCAAACTCGCCACGATCATTCCAGATGGTGGAGAAGTTCGGAACGGACATACCAATGGCCGCAGCCAAGTCCTTGTTTTTATCTCCGTGAGCACGCATGATCGGCTCAAGCAGTTCTTTATTCATGAGACAACACCTCCCTGCAGGAGAACCTGCTGACATTGTCAGAGCAGGAATCCGAAATCACAAGGCGAACCAGAACATCGCCAAACTTGTCAGTAATATCGAGCACACGAACACCAGTCCCTATGCCGACCTTGCCGGAATCAGAGAACCGACATCTATCATCAACCGCCCACTCGTCCACGGTAACACCGAGGTCGGTGCGGCACTTATCAATATAAATCATTTTATCAGATCCTTTCAGATTTTATCGCCGGAGTTTTACCGCCGGAAATTTATCGCCGTTTTTCAAAAAGGAACAATAAGCCATGTCGCCCATCGGTCTCGCCCGACTGGAGAGAGCGTCCAGTGTTACGGTACACCAGATAAGACCTCGTGCTCGGCTACACATCACCTAACCCTTTCTCTGCAACGCAGGAAACAAAATCAACGAGTTGCGATAGGCAATCGGTAAAAACCAATAACTCCTCCTACCTTTAAGGCTTTCACATTAAAAACCAGGCAAACTTGTCAGACATCACTCAGACATGGCATTGTCCTTTGCTCCCCTCACGCTTCCGCCTTCTGGACTTGGGACCAGACATCGGTGGGTTAGAGCCGGAGCAGATGCACTGCCCCGGACGGACCGGCTACATTCTGGAAAGCAGGAGAAGCAGACCAGAAACCACGATAAGCAACTCCGCTATCCGAAAAGCCAGAACCGAAACTGAAACACATAACCGTTTCATTGACAAGACCTCCAATCGTGTGGTATATTTTGAGAAGCAAGGGAGAGAGGTGGACCCCTCCCCCAAGCCATCATCATAAGATGATGAATCGGATAACCGCTACGAGCGTTCCGATTTCCAATGCAAGCTGAGTAAGGGCTCGAACAACTTTACTCAGCTTATTTATTTTAGAAACCAAATCATCCAAATTCATCGGATGCACCTCCTTTCCTTTAGGTTGTCTGTATATTACCTTGGGTTGCGGAGGTATTCAAGTCTTTTATAACCCATAAATTCAACAAAAATATAACCATAAAAGCACCACTTCTTTGTTGGTATCTTATCCTTATTTATAAGTGTTTTGTTATTGAAATTTATAACTTTAACACCGATAATAGTAGAAAGAGACAAGGAGGTGCTGCCATGCGCAGATTTAAACAGTTATCCAGAGCCGACAGGCTGAAATTAGAAGCACTGCTGAAAGCAGGACACGGCAAACAGGAAATCGCTGACCAGATAGGAGTCCATGTCAGCACCATATACCGTGAGATAAAGAGAGGAACATACACACATACCAATTCAGATCTGACAGAGGAAGAACGGTACTCCCCAGACATCGCAGAGGATAAGTATCAACAGAACCTGCGAGATAAGGGTCCAGACCTTAAGATAGGCAAAGACCACAGACTGGCAGAGTACATAGAAACAAAGATAGCAGAGGACGGATACTCGCCCGGAGCAGTCCTCGGAGAAATTAAAGCCAAGGGGTTGGAGTTTGAAACAGAGATTAGCAAGCCGACCCTTTACAGTTACATCGACAAGGGGATATTCCTCACAATCACAAATAAGGAACTCCCAGTAAAAGGCAGACGGAAAAAGAAGAATAAGAAAGTCCGCAGGCAGGCGAGAGCCAACGCAGGTACAAGCATAGAGAAGCGGCCAGAGGACATCGACACCAGAGAGGAATTCGGACACTGGGAGATGGACACAGTGGTAGGCAAGAGAGGGGAAAGTAAACACAGCCTTCTGGTACTGACAGAGAGAAAGACCAGGAACGAACTCATATACCTTTTATATGAGCACACGACTGAGCAGGTCTGCAAGCGACTGGATCAGTTAGAAGCGGAATGGGGAGAGCGATTCGGGCAGGTGTTCAAGACCATAACCGTGGACAATGGCTCGGAGTTCGCTGACTGGGAGGGAATGCAGCAGTCGGCAGCAGATGAGTCCGAAAAGAGAGTGACCGTGTTCTACTGCCACCCATACTGCTCCTTTGAGCGTGGCAGCAACGAAAACCAGAACCGACTGGTGCGCAGGAAGATACCAAAGGGAGAGAACTTCGATGACCGGACAGAGGACGATATCCAGAGGGTAGAGGACTGGATCAACGACTACCCAAGGGAGATGTTCGGATGGAAAACCTCCGGCGAACTGTTCCAGAAAGAACTGGCGAGACTGGCATAAAAAGAGTAGAATAAGCAGAGAGCAAAACGAAAAGAGGGGCAGTCTGTGCAAATTTGCCAACAAAACGCAAACATAGTTGTGCAAAATGATGAAATGATGTTTCGCAAGTAAAGTTTTGCATTTATTGCTTGACTTTTCACAAGTTGCTTGAGAAGGTCACGTTACTTGACATTTCTTCCCATTTATGCTATTCTACCAGATAGCACAAATGCAATGAACGGAAGTAGTAAGCTGCGAAATTTCTACAGAGAGCTGCCGGATGGTGTGAGGCAGCGGAAGGAAGCCGCCGAACTGGTCCGGGAGCAGCCTGTTGAAAGAAGTGTTTTTGAATACCCGAGTAGACAGAGCCGGTCATCCGCCGTTACAGGACGATGAGGAGCACACGGATTCCGTGTGAAATAGAGTGGTACCGCGCAGTTGGAATTTTCGCCCTGCGTCTCTATACAGGTAATGTAGAGACGCAGGGCGTTTTTGACGTTACCGGATTGAAAGAATGTCCGCAAGGGTTGGATGTTATGCAACTGCCAACGGATCAGTCGATTGCAATAATGAATCATCATTTTAGAGACTGGAGCCGGATTTTGACAGGAAATAGCAAAAAATCAGCGTGGGTTAAGCAGAAAACAGGAGGAACAAAGATGTCACAGTACAATCATACCGCCATTGAGAAAAAATGGCGCGAGAACTGGGAAAAACATCCCATCAATGTAAACGATGGAAAGAAAGAAAAATATTACTGCCTGGATATGTTCCCATATCCGTCCGGAAGTGGTCTGCACGTTGGTCACTGGAGAGGCTACGTTATTTCAGATGTATGGAGCCGTTATCAGCTGCTGCGCGGCAAATACGTGATCCATCCGATGGGCTGGGACGCATTTGGTCTGCCGGCAGAGAACTACGCGATCAAGATGGGCGTACATCCGGCTATCTCGACCGAGTCCAATATTAAAAATATTAAACGTCAGATCAACGAGATCGCAGCCATCTATGACTGGGATATGGAAGTAAATACCACAGATCCGGCATTCTACAAATGGACCCAGTGGATCTTCGTCCAGATGTTCAAAAAAGGTCTGGCATACGAGAAAGAATTCCCGATCAACTGGTGCCCGTCCTGTAAGACAGGTCTGGCAAACGAGGAAGTTGTCAACGGCTGCTGTGAGCGCTGCGGTACCCCGGTTACCAAGAAAAACCTGCGTCAGTGGATGCTCAAGATTACCGCGTACGCAGACCGCCTCTTAAATGATCTGGACAAACTGGACTGGCCGGAGAAGGTTAAAAAGATGCAGACTGACTGGATCGGCAAATCTTACGGTGCAGAGGTTGATTTCGGCGTAGAGGGACGCGATGAGAAGATCACCGTTTACACCACCCGCCCGGACACCCTGTACGGTGCAACTTTCATGGTACTGGCTCCGGAGCACGCGATGGCAAAGAGCCTGGCAACCGATGAGACCCGCGAGGCAGTAGAGAAATACATTTTCGATTCCTCCATGCGTTCCAACGTAGACCGTCTGCAGGATAAGGAAAAGACAGGCGTATTTACTGGAACTTATGCAATCAACCCGATCAACGGTGCGAAGGTTCCGATCTGGCTGTCTGATTATGTATTAGCTGACTACGGTACCGGCGCTATCATGTGCGTACCGGCACACGATGACCGTGACTTCGAGTTTGCAAAGAAATTTAATATCCCGATCATCCAGGTTATCGCAAAAGATGGCAAAGAGATCGAGAACATGACCGAGGCGTATACCGAGGCGTCCGGCACGATGATCAACTCTGGCGAGTGGAATGGTATGGAATCTTCCGTACTGAAAAAAGAAGCGCCGGAAATGATTGAGAAGAGAGGTATCGGTCACAAGAGAGTCAATTACAAGCTGCGTGACTGGGTATTCTCCCGTCAGCGTTACTGGGGCGAGCCGATCCCGATCGTACACTGCCCGAAGTGCGGCAACGTACCGGTTCCGGAGGATCAGCTTCCGTTAAAACTTCCGGAGGTAGAAAGCTATCAGCCGACTGGTACCGGCGAATCCCCGCTGGCAGCCATCGACGAGTGGGTCAACACCACCTGCCCGTGCTGCGGCGCTCCGGCAAAACGTGAGACAAACACCATGCCGCAGTGGGCTGGATCTTCCTGGTACTTCCTGCGCTATGTAGATAACAAGAACGATAAAGAGCTGGTATCCCGTGAGAAAGCAGACAAATATCTGCCGGTTGATATGTACATCGGCGGTGTTGAACATGCAGTACTGCATCTGCTGTATTCCCGTTTCTACACCAAGTTCCTGTGCGATATCGGTGTTATTGACTTCGACGAGCCGTTCAAGAAGCTGTTCAACCAGGGTATGATCACTGGTAAGAATGGTATCAAGATGAGTAAGTCGAAAGGAAATGTCGTATCCCCGGATGATCTGGTACGCGACTACGGCTGCGATTCCCTGCGTCTCTATGAGCTTTTCGTAGGACCGCCGGAACTGGATGCAGAGTGGGATGACCGCGGTATCGAGGGCGTATCCCGTTTCCTGAACCGTTTCTACAACCTGGTTATGACCAGCAAGGACAAAGACATCAAAGAGACCAAGGAAATGGTTAAACTGCGCCACAAACTGGTATTCGACATTGAGCAGCGTTTCGAGCAGTTCAGCCTGAATACCGTTATCTCCGGTTTCATGGAGTACAACAACAAGCTCATCGATCTGGCGAAGAAAGAGGGCGGCATCGACAAAGAAACCCTCAAGACCTTCACCATCCTGCTGGCACCGTTCGCACCGCATCTGGGTGAAGAACTGTGGCAGGAGCTCGGCGGCACCGACAGCGTATTCCATGCTTCCTGGCCGGAGTGCGACGCAGAGAAGATGAAGGATGACGAGAAAGAAGTAGCCGTTCAGATCAACGGCAGAGTCCGTGCGACCATCACCGTACCGGCAGACATCTCCAAAGAAGATGCTATCGCCGCTGGTAAAGAGGCTATCAAGGACAAGCTGACTGGAAATATCGTAAAAGAAATTTACGTTCCGGGACGGATTGTGAATATTGTTATGAAATAAATTGTGAAAAATCCGGGCGGAATCAAGCGGGATTATTGAGATTGATCCGTTGGACTAAAAAAAACAGCATCCTGTGTATTTCGAGAAGAAAATACACAGGGTGCTGTTTTTTTGCTTCTTGTTTCATAGAAAATTGCGTCCTATGAAACAAAAAACGCATTAGGAAGCGTTTGAATGCGGGAATCGCAATATTATAGATTACTCTGCTAAATTCGAAAAGAAAAAAATTCGCAGAATACTTTGTTCTGCGAAATCTTTGAGATTAAATAGTATTAAAAATATTATTCTATGCTGCAGCTTTTATAAAACAATTTTATTTGTTTTCTAGCGGTAGCATCGGAATAGCCGCTCTTTTCTTCACCGCTTCTGGGCTCCTTACATTATGTGCTGTCCGAAATAACAGCAGAAAAGTTTTGTACCAAGAAGATTTCCCTTGGCTCATCTTCTTGATATTTGCGATAATTATTAATGGAGTCTATTTTATTCGGACATTGAATAGAAGTTTTCCTTTACATACGCTGTATTGGATATATTCAGCATTTTTGATCTGGACATTTCGAACTTTATATTCGGAGTCGTTCATGAGCGGACTTTGCTGGATGTGCCGCATCAACTTGATTTTCCAGGTGTTGCTACTTGTTTCTGGTCGTGGCAGATATTTTTATGAAACCTGGGGCGGATCATGTTTTATGGGAACTTTTAACGACCCGAATCAGTTCGCAGTTTTCATTTTTATCATGATGCTGGTGCTTTTTATGGAGTACCGGCGGAAAGCAGTTTATACAGCGAAAACGCGCATCGGTTTCTGGGGAATGTTTCTGCTTGGTGTATTTCTGATTGGAAAGGCAAAATCAACAGGAATGTTTATCGGTCTGCTGGTGTTCGTTGGCGTACTGACCGGGCAGTTTTTCTGGGATAAATGTTGTCATTCGAAGCAAAAGAAAGTTTGGTGGTTTGGCGGTGCCGCATTTTTGGTGCTGCTGGCAGTCGATGTGTATTTGATTTTGCCGGGAGCGGATTTTGATGTTTCCCAGACGGATTATACACTTCTTTCGCGGATTCAACAGAAGATATGGAAGCTGGCGAATGGAAATATCTATGATTTACTTTATGATCGAAGCGCAGAACGACTGGTGTTAGAACCGCAGTATCTGTTATACGGAGCCGGAGAGGGATTTTTTGAGCGGTTTATTCCATATGATGGATTTGAGGCACTTTTGAGTCCGGGTGTTTTTGATGTGTTTCATGTCAACGAGATTCATTCCAGTTTTTTTGATGTCTGGTTTTCGTATGGATTGATTCCAACTACCTTTTTGGTGTACTGGATTGGAAGAAATGTGATTCGCTGCGACCGGGCACAGCGGGCGGCAGTGCTGGCATTGCTGGCGGAAAGTTTTACGTTGATGAACTGCAGACAGCCATTTTTCTGGTTTATTATTGTGATGGCGGGGATGTCCGGGAAGAAGAAAAATACGGAATATGAGTAAAAATGGATCAGGGGTGCTTTTCGAGAGAGGAGTACTCCTGATCTGCTAAATGAATATTTGCAAATTTTAATGTATGATTGAGGATTTCTCTTGCATCCTTTTTGGGAATATGATACATTTATCCTATCAAGCATATATTTTTCTTTATCAACTATTCAAATGTATCTAATGTTCTAAATTAATCTAAGAAAATCTTATGCTTATCCAAGTTGACAACAATTAAAGAGCAGGAGATTTTCGATGGATGATGAAGAACTGAAATTCTCCTGTCAGAAGGGAGAATGAATGAGAAATAGGAATTCTGTAAAAGTAAGGCGGGATCACAAGGATACGTTGTTTCGGATGATTTTCAGTACAAGGGAGAATCTGTTGAGTCTGTATAATGCGGTAAATCATTCACATTATACGGATGCAAAAGAGTTGGAGATCGTGACGCTGGAAAATGCGGTTTATATGAATATGAAAAATGACCAGGCATTTTTACTGGATATGCAGTTGAATTTGTATGAACACCAGTCAACCTGGAATCCGAATATGCCGCTGCGTTTTCTGATTTATGTGACGAAAGAATACCAGATGCTCATTCGGAATCAAACGCTGTATGCGTCAACGCTGGTGGAATTGCCGACCCCACACTTTGTTGTATTTTACAATGGAGAAGAGGAGCGGGAAGCGGAAAGTGTTCTGAAACTGTCACATTCATTCTGCCAGAAGGCAGATGAACCAGAACTGGAATTGATAGTGAAGGTATTGAATATTAATCTGGATAAAAAACAGAGGATTCTGGAAACTTGCTGCCTGTTGAAAGAGTATATGCTTCTGGTTGACAAGATTCGTAAATATGCGGCAGAGTATAAGGACATAAACCGGGCGGCAGAGCAGGCTGTGACGGAATGTATTGAGGAAAATATACTGGCTGATTTCCTGAGAAAGAATCGAACGGAGGCGATAGAGGTGTGTATTTTCGAATATGATGAGAAACGGGAAAAGGAATTGATTCGGAAGGCAGAGTATGCGGAAGGTAAGAAGGAAGGATTAAAGGAAGGTCAGAAGCAGGGTGAAGAACGGGTGTTTGGAATTTATAGATTATATCGAGATAAATATACAGAAAACCAGATTGCAGAACAGATGAAGATAGATGTGGATGAAGTTAGGAATATTTTGGAAAAGTTTAAGGAATAGGTGCGGCGGTTGGTTATACATACGCAGATCTGCTTATATCCATATCGTGTTTACATACCGGGCACTGGTAGCAGCGGTGTGCGAGTGGAGTGGAATGTGCATGGCAAAAATGGAATTTGTGTTTTATGGATAACAGTGTGCTAAAATTTTAGGAGCAGATAGAACGCGAAAAAGAGCTTTAAACGAAATAAGGATGGAAGAAATCACCCCCCAAAAGTGAATTCTTCCATCCCTTTTCTTTACTCTTTTACAATCCGAAACTCCCTCCATTTTCCACTCCGGTAGCGCATCACAACTACGAAGCAGGCGATCAGCCATGCGGGCGGCATGCTCACATAGTAGCAGCGGAAGCCAACCGGGGTGAGCGCCAGCAGGAAGGAGAGCGCGAGGCGGATGCCCAGGTTGATGAAGCCGGAAGCTGCCGGGATCTTGACATCGCCTGCACCCTGCAGAAAACCGCAGGTGATGTTGGTGATCGTGCTGGTCCAGATGAAGAACATCAGGATGTCGAGATGTTCCTTTGCGCGCCGCAGGGACTCTCCGGTGATGTTGAAGATCTGGAGAAGCGGCCGGTCAAAAAGCAGAACTACGATACTGATGGAGATACTGATCAGGACGCCCATCAGGATGGTGGTGCGGTAGCCGCGGCGGGCACGGTCCAGTTTTTCAGCGCCGATATTCTGTCCGGCGAAGCTGGAAATGGCGACGTTAAAGCTCTGGGACGGGATGTGCGCGAGCTGTTCGACCTTCAGCATGGCAGCGTAGCCCTCGATGCTGGGAGCGCCGAAGGAGTTGATGAGACGCTGCAGGATGAGGAAACCGATCGAATTGACGCCCGTCTGCAGCATGATCGGAATACTCAGGCGCATCAGCAGCGCTCCCTGTCCCTTCCAGGCGTAGAGATAATGCCGTTTCGGCAGCAGATCCGGGAAAATGTGACGCAGATACAGGAAACTGGCGATGGCGGAACCTGCCTGTGCGATCACGGTCGCGGCAGCCGCGCCGGAGACACCCATATGAAAGACGGAGATAAACAAACAGTCCAGCACGATGTTCAGGGCGGCGGAGATCATCAGGAAAATGAGTGCGCCGCGCGAATCCCCGTGTGCCCGCAGGATGCCGTAGGTGACATTGTAGAGCAGCTGGAAAATAATTCCGCCGCTGTAGATCAGAAAGTATGCCATACTGTCGAAACGCATTTCTTCCGGTGCCTGCAAAAAGCCGAAAATAACTGGACGGGCTGCCAGAAAGCAGGCGGCAGTTAAAAATATACTTGCGATCACGGCGATCAGATAGGAGACGGAGATGGATTCCTGTATATCCGTCTCTTTTTTGGCACCGAAATACTGGGCGACTGCGATGTTGACGCCGGCACCGATGGAGGTGCAGATGGCGGTCAGAAGCCAGGTCATGGAGCTGGTCAGTCCGACGGCTCCAAGGGCGGTCGCGCTGATGAGGTTTCCGACGATCACGCTGTCAGCGAGGTTGTACAAAACCTGCAGCAGGTTTGCCCCCATGATGGGCAGGGAAAAGAGCAGGATGGAGGACCATTCCCGCCCTTCGGTCATATCTTTTTTCATATGTATAAAACTCCTTTGATACAGCTAAAATCATGAGTTTAGTGTAGCATAGGGAATGGAAAAAGTAAAGAGAACGGAAAGTAGGATATGACCATCATGCAAGACACTTTTTGGACTGAAAGTGCTGTAAGATAATCTGATGGCAGCAGAAATTTGTCGTGGGTTCAATGGGGCGCAATGGTAAGATGTAGGCTGTGACTGTAGAATGTAGGCAGGCGGGAATATTTATTTCGTAAGAAAATTGGAAGATTTAGAATACAGGAAGCGCTTGTCAAGTGGAAAGAGGAGGATCTATAATAGAATAGGTTTAACAAATATTAAGAAAAAGAGATGAGGAAATCTTGAATCACAACATGGAAATGACGGAGAAAACGACGGGAAGCGGGGCAGCACGGTGGAGCTTTTATCTGATGGGGCTTCTGATTCTGGCGATGGGGCTTACGCTCAATACGAAAGCTGGACTCGGAGTGTCGCCGATTATTTCACTTTCGTATGCGGCATCCGTGATCTGGAACCGGAATTTTGGTGATATGACCTTTGTCCTGTATGGTATCTTTGTCTTGATTCAGGCGGCGATTCATCTGCGGGAGAAAGGAAAAGCCGGACGCAGCCTGCTTATGAAAGATGCGCTGCAGTTTCCATTGAGTATTGTATTTACAAGATTTCTGAATGTATTTTCAGTGTGCATACCGTCGTTAGAAGAATGCGGATCGGAGGCGTCTGGACTTTTAGGACGCCTGGGAGTGCTGATGCTTGCCCTGATTTTTACAGGCATCGGCGCGGCGATGTCCCTGTCAATGCGGCTGGTGCCAAATCCGGGCGATGGTCTGGTGCAGGTGCTTGCAGACACCTTTGGAATCGGCACGGGTCTGATGAAGAACTGTGTGGATGCGTTTTGCATTGTTCTGTCACTGATTATGGGACTTTTGTTTGCGGGAAAACCGGTGGGAATCGGCATTGGAACGGTCTGTGCTGTCATGCTGGTGGGGCGCGTGATTGCGCTGTTTCATCATATTTTTGGAAAGGCGATGCTGCAGGCGGCTGGACTGGAAAGTGGCAGGAACTGACAGAGAGTGTGGAAAAAGGGTGTGCGAAAGATAAAAGCAGCCGATTTTTGAGTAAAATTCAGATACATAAAATAATAGGAGATAAATAAGATGAAATTGAGAATGAAGCGGAAAGCAATGGTAATATTGGCAGCAGGCATGTTGATGAGTGCGGCAGCTCCGGCGGCTGCGATGGCAGCGGAGAAAGCGACAGGGCCGGCGCTTACGGCAAGCTACAACGGGGATGTAAATACACTGGAGGCGGCGAAGGATGCAACGCAGCTGATTGTGGTGATTGGAAACCGCCAGGATCCGGCGAAGAGCCGTCTGGACTGGTATAAACGCGATGCAGATGGAAAACTGGTGCAGGTGATGTCGAAAGAAGCGGTCAGCGGCATGAACGGTATCACGATGCAGAAGCAGGAGGGCGATAAGAAGACGCCGGCGGGTGTGTACCGCTTTACGATGGCATTTGGCCTGAAGGCAAATCCGGGAACGATTCTGCCGTATCACCAGATCGTGGACGGCGATTATTATGTGGATGACGGAAACAGCCAGTATTATAACAAGCTGGCAAATACGAAGCAGGTACAGAAGGACTGGAATTCGGCGGAGGATCTGATGGCGCAGGCGCCGCAGTATAATTATGGCCTGGTGCTGGATTATAATCCGGAGTGTACACCGGGAAAGGGATCGGCGATCTTTCTGCATTGCCCGAAGAGCTGGAATAATACGGGAACTTCCGGGTGTATCAGTATTCCGGAGGAAGATATGAAACAGGTTGTGTGCCAGGTGGATGCCGGGACGAAGATTGTGGTGGTGCAGGATGAAGCGGATCTTGCAAACTATTAGAATAAAATAGGATCCGATCTCATTTGGAGATTTTTATTTGGAAGCAGATAGGAATCTCCAGATGAGATTTTTTTGTATCTGTTTTGCAAGAACACCGGGTTCTGTCTGCCGGATAGCGGCGGTTTCGAGAAGTGTGTGGGTGAGTGCATCTTCTACGTTTTTTGTGTTTTCACGTGCATCGGCTAATTGGCTGTTTTTAGGCGCTTCCGGCGCTTCGTATGCCCATTTGACGGCTCCCATCCCATCTGTCTCGATGAGAATGCGGTTCTGCGGGACGCGGTCAGCGAGAGTGCGGACGGGTGGGTTCCAGAGGACGTCTGGTCCGATGGAGAAATAGCAGCCGAGCGCGAGATATTGATCCAGATATTCTTCGCAGGAATACCAGTGGACGAGGTAGGTGTTTGGGTATTCTGGGAGAATGGAAGCGATCCGGTCTTCTTCGCCTTTGGTGTGGAGAATGACCGGCTTTTTCATTTGGCAGGCGATGGCGAGCTGGGCGCGGAAGACTTCTTCCTGGCGGTCAAGCGGGACATCACACCAGACACTGTCCATGCCGATTTCCCCGATAACCGGGCAGGCGGTGAGGTAGGGCAGCATATCATTTACGAAATATGATGCCGCCTGCCACGGATGCAGCCCGGCGGTGGGGAGAAGGTAAGGTTTGGCAGTTTTTAAAAGTGCTTCGGCTTCGGGCGGTGTGGAAGCGCAGACGAGGCTTAAAATCTGTTTTTTCTGACGTTCGCTCCGTTCGGAGTCACTTCCCAGATGTGTATGGGCATCGATGAGTGGATAATGGGATGGCATGATGAAAATAACCTCCAAAGTTGTCTTATATAAAATGCTTTATTAAAATCCTTTAATTTTCTGAGAAATGGTCTTCCGCAGCTCGCCCTGCTCATACAGCCAGTTCCGATCCCGTTTCTTTTCATCAATCCGGATCTCACTGACGATCCCAGCCGGTGCCGGATTCAGGATAAGAATGCGGTCAGATAGATAAATCGCTTCGTCCATATCGTGTGTAACGAGAAGAACGGTGCGGTTTAACCGCGCGCGCATCGCCAGAAGCCAGTCCTGCATTTCGCTGCGAGTGATGACATCGAGGGCGCCAAACGGCTCGTCGAGAAGCAGGATATCCGCCTGACAGAGAGCGGTGCGTAAAAATGCCGCACGCTGCCGCATTCCACCGGAGAGAGCGGAAGGATAGCTGTTTTCATAGCCAGTCAGTCCGAACGCAGGAAAGTTTTTCAGCGCCTCTTCACGGGCACGTGCCAGCGAACCGTGGATTTCCCCATAGAGGCAGACGTTGTCCAGAATCGTTTTCCACGGGAAGAGAAGGTCATTCTGCGGCATATAGGCGAAATGACCGGTTATGCCGTGGATTTCGTTTCCATCGGCGCGGATACTTCCGTCAGATGGCGTCAGGACGCCGGTTAAAAGTTTTAAAATGGTGGATTTGCCACAGCCGGACGGTCCGAGCAGGCTGACAAATTCGCCCTCTGCCACGGAAAAACTTAAATCGTGCAGGATTTCCTGTGTCCCATAGGAAAAGGAAAGGTTTTGAAGTTCTAGTTTCATAGAAATACCTCATAGTTCAAATAATCCAATAAAACGGTACGCCCGGAACCATGCCTGTCCGTGTTTGGGGCAGAATGGGCGGGCGCACGTGAATTGTGTTAATTGTTTTGCGGAAGAAATACAATCATTCCGGTTTTTGATGATTCTATTTATTTCTCCGGAAGAAATTCATTGGTGTAGCAGTCAGCTGCCGGGATTGCCTTGTCGATCACACCGTATTCTACCATGAAATCGGTGTAGTTATCCCAAACCTCATCCTTCATGACACCCCACTGGTCAGTATCTTCCATGTACTTGTCAGCCAGATATTCCTGGGATTTCTGAAGCAGTTCAGGGGAAGAATCCGGAGTATATTTGAGCAGGATCTCAGCGCTCTCATCCGGGTTTTCGATCGCATATTCATAGCCTTTTTCGGTGGCTGCGAGGAATTTTTCAACCATTTCCGGTTTGTTTTCGAGAGTATCATTGTTGGCAATGATGACCGGAGTATAGTAGTCGAGGCGGCTGTCAAGGTCGCGGACCGGCATATAGTGGATCGGAAAATCCGCCAGTTCACACTTGATATTATCCCAGCCTTCGAAGAACCACATCACATCGACTTTGTCCTTGAGTGCCTCAAAACCGGAACCGTCGGAGATAACCATGTTGAGCTTGGAGAAATCAGCGCCGTCCTGGGTCATAACGGCTTTCAGAACTGCCTCTTCACCCGGTCCGCCCCAGCCTGCGTAGGTCTTGCCCTCGAAATCCTTCGGGGAGTTGATGCCCTTGCCCTCATAGGTTGCAAAGCCGGAGGTATTGTGCTGGAGAATGGCTGCGATCGCCTTAATAGGAAGCGGATCGGCGGAAGTCAGGGCGATGGTGACGTCCTCCTGATAGCTGATGCCGAAATCGCCTTTTCCAACGGCAACGAGTGTCGCGGTTGCGCCCTCGGTCGGCTCTACGATGGAGACATTTAAACCAGCGTCTTTATAATAGCCCTGATCCAGTGCGACATACATACCTGTGTGGTTGGTGTTGGCAACGTAGTCCAGAATGACGGTAACATCTTCGAGATCCTTGGTATCATCGTCAGAGGCGGTATTATCAGCACTCTGGGCTGCATCGGATGCCTCGGTGTTGTCGGCAGCCTCGCTGGAAGCAGTGGAAGATGCGCCGGAGCAGCCAGCCAGAGAGCCAGCGGCGAGGCAGGCAGCGGTAAACAGTGCAGCAACAGATTTCTTTTTCATCATAAGTCCTCCTAAAAAATATAACTATTTGGCAGATTCACGCATGATTGCAGGAATCGTGCAAAAACCTAAGTTTTAATTTGCGTCATTTTTCAAATAAGGAAGTGCAAAATGCTGATAAATCCGGATGAGTCCATTCATGCACAGGCTCAGGATAATAATAATCAGAACGCAGGCGAAGACGCGATCCAGCATATAGCCATTTTTGACGCGTAGCAGATAATAGCCGAGTCCTTCCTGGGCACCGATCCATTCGCCGACAACGGCACCGCTGATGCTGTATGTCGCGGAAACCTTGAGACCGGATAAAAGCGCCGGAATCGCCGCCGGGATTTTGACTAACCGGTAGGCGGATAAACGGCTTGCCCCGTAAGAACGGACGAGATGAACGTATTCCTCATCGACCTGTGCCAGACCGTCGGAAAAGCTGACGGCGATCGGGAAGAAGCACATCAGGATAACGGTCAGGATTTTCGGCGCGATGCCAAATCCCATATAGATGATGAGAATCGGCGCCAGTACAATCATCGGAACCGTCTGTGTTACCACAAGAAGCGGGTAGATGCCCTGGCGGACCAGAGGAAAGCAGTCCATAAGGATGCCGAGCACGATCGCCAGAATCAGGGAGAGCAGGATGCCGATCACGGCTTCCATGACAGTTACTGCTGCATGATGGCTGAGCGTTGCAGATTCAGTAAAGAGCGACTGAATAACCTGCACCGGGGAAGGAAGTACGTAGAGTGGAATCGAAAATAACTTGCACGCCAGCTCCCAGATGACTAAAAGTGAGGCTAGAAACAAAATCGGAACGATCTTTTGTCCGCCCAGGGATTGTTTCGAACTGGAATTTTTTTTTGTTTTTGAAAAGTTCATAAAAGTCTCTCCCCTTCGCGTGAGTGCGCATCATTGGCACGTTAGTGCCTTAAAAAAAACGCCGGACAATATCCGGCGCTCAGGTGTCTCAAAATATCTGTCCCTACGTTGGCATTATCCAAATCAGGTTTCGGGTCGGAACTTTTGGTTCCCTCTCAGCCTGCATCACAAGCTCCCCATTATCGAAATGAATTGTAGCATGATTTGGAAAAAATAGCAATGGCAACTCTGGTTTTATGATTTATTTGCCCCGCCCATCTGCCGGCTCAGCATCCGCAGCATTTCCGCCTGCCGTTTCTGCGCTGGGGGCATTTGGTCTGTCAGGATCGAAAAAAGAGTGTCCATTTCTGAGGTTGAGAATTGAGGGGAACCGTTGCTGCCCCGGAGACTCATGAGAAGCGGCAGAAGCTTGTCTTGCGGCGTGTTTCTTGCCTGATCGGCTAACTGTTCCATCTGTTTTATTTTGTCAGGATCCATGGAGCGAAGTCTCGGATCCTGTTTCCAGTTTTGAAATTCCATAGTGTGTGCCTCCTGTCTGTTTGAAGTGGATGTGCCAGATGCACGGTCTGTGGGTTCTTTCTGTCTGCGGGAATATTTGGCTTGCGGGTAAAGGACAGATGCCGGAACAGCATCAGAATTGGGTGAATCATTCTGGATATCCTGCGAAGTCGGAAAGGATGCTGTCTGCGGCATATTTTGCCAGTAGGATTCATAGAGGCGGGAACCTTCGATAAAATTTAAGACCAGATCGATCGAACTTTGCTCTTCCTCTGTGCCATACGGCTTGATCGCTTTCAGCATATCAACCGGCGAATCCTTGTCGCGTTCGCCCACCGAGCAGATTCCGATCTCACCGTCGGCCGGATCAGCAAATAGCTGCATCGTCTTTTCTAGTTCGCGGAATTTCACAAACAGGGAGAAAAAACGCTGTTCCGGGATGTGAATATAGGGAAGCGCCGCCTTGACAAGCTGCATATGTGGGAGTGAGGTCAGGCGGTCTAACTCGGTCATTTTGAGAGAAACATCTTGGCTCACGAAAAAAACCTCCCAAATCTTTGTCTCAATATATGCAGATGAGAGGAAAAAAAGACGTTTTGGTTCACGGGTAGGCACTTTTGGAACCGAAAAAGAACGGGAATGTTTAAAGAAAAAAAGCTCCGGGATAGGAAAAACCACATATAGTATATTATAAAAATAAGAAAGAAAAGGATTCAGAACTATGAACACCCGGCTGATCATTGATGGAAATGCCGTTTATGAAATAGATGAAGACTGTCTCGCCTGCCGCGGACGGCGGACCGGATGCAGACACTGTGTGGAAACGGGTTCCCGCACCCGGGGACGAAGCACGCCTTTACAGAAAATGGAACCTGCCAGTGAAAAATCACAAACTCACAAATAAAGAAAGATGTGGTATAATGTAAAGAAAGAAATTCCCCTCATTCCAGCCTGCCCAGCCACTTCCTCATGAGGTGTCAGGGAAAGCTGGAATGGGGATACCGTAGCAGAGCTCCAGAGTCCTAAGACAAACTGGCTCACAACAACATTGCATCAGGAACTGAAAGGACGAATCCATATGAACCCATATAAAATCATGCTGGTAGATGACGAGGAGGAAGTACGGACAAGCATCATACGCAAAATCGACTGGCAGGATGCCGGATTCGAGGTGATCGGGGATGCGGAGAACGGGAAGGAAGCACTGGAAAAGATCGAGCAGAATGAGCCGGATGTTGTGCTGACAGACATCCGGATGCCATATATGGACGGGTTGGAGATGGCGGAGAATATACGGCAGAGATATCCGTCCATCAAGATCGTGATTTTTTCTGGTTTTGATGAATTTGAGTACGCAAAAAAGGCGATCAAGCTCAATGTGATCGAATATATTTTAAAGCCGGTCAATGTCGAAGAGCTGACGGCGATTTTAAAGAAAATCAAGAAAAATCTCGATGAGGAGATCGAGCAGAAGCGGAATGTTACCCTGCTTCGGGAGAGTTATATCAAGAGCCTTCCGGCGCTCCGGGAACATTTTTTGAATGACCTGATTCAAGGCGGCATGGAGGAAACGCAGATTGAGGAAAAACTGAACGAATATGCGATCGACGTTGCGGGTGCGGTCAAATGGGTGATTGCGGCGATCCATCTGGAACCGGATGAGAAGGTGGACAAGGCGGTTTCGCTGCACCAGCAGCGGGAGCTGATTCCGATCTCCGTCCGCAATCTGATTGAGGAAAAACTGGAAGGGCAGTACCGTTTTATTGTGTTCCATTCTTCCTTTGAGACGATCCTTCTGGTGGCGATCGACAAAGACAATACACAGACCGGGCTGATTGCCCTGCTGGGCGATATCTGCAAGGAGACGAAGAAAATTCTGGAGGTATCGGTTACGATCGGCGTGGGCGAGAGCTGCAGTTCGCTGACGGATTTAAGCCGCCCGTGCCACACTGCACTCAATGCGCTCGGTTACCGTGCGATCACGGGTTCCGGCGGCGTGATCTGCATCGGCGATATGGAGCCGTCCGGGCATGAAAAACTCCGGTTCGACAGCCGGATGGAGTCGGAGCTTATAGCGGCAGTCAAGTTTGGACCGGAGGAAAAGATCCGTTCCGTGATAGACGGGATTGTGAGCCGGATGGAGGATGCGCGGGTGCATTATCGCCAGTATCAGGCGTATGTGCTTGCGATCATCAATGTGCTGACACAGCTCTCCCAGCAGTATGATCTGCGGATCAGCGAGATGTTTGGCGTGGAAAATGATTATTTCGAGATTCTGGGGCGTGTCCAGAAGATGGAGAATGTCCGCCCGTACCTGACCGAGGTGGCGCTCAAGATGAATGCCGGAATGGAAGAAGAGCGGAGCAATACGACAAAAAATGTGATCCGCGAGGCGAAGCAGTACATTCAGGACAATTTTCAAGATCCGGATCTGTCGGTGGAGAAGATCTGCCGCCATCTGCATATGAGCCCGGCGTATTTTTCAACGATGTTTAAGAAGGAGACGGGACAGGCGTACATCGCCTATCTGACCGATGTCCGGCTGGGGCGCGCGGTCGAGCTTCTGATGGCAACTGACGACAAGACGTATATCATCGCGGAAAAGGTCGGCTACCCGGAGCAGAACTATTTCAGTTACGTATTTAAGAAAAAATTCGGTGTTTCCCCGACGCGGTACCGCACGGCACACCGGAGTGGGGAGGCATAATGGGTAAAAAAAGGACGATCTGGAAGAAAAAGCTCTTTGACGACGCCAGCATCCGGTCGATGATCTTTATCTATTTTACGATCACGGCGCTGGCGGCGAGCGTGCTGATCTCCCTGTCGCTGTACCAGAGAATGTCACGGCAGGTCACGGAAGTAGTACAGGAGGAGAGCCAGAACCTGATCGCGCAGGTGGGACGCTCTGTGGAGTCGTACCTCCGCACGATCATGAAGCTGTCCGACTCGCTTTATTATGGCACGATCAAGAATGCTGATCTGTCGAGCCAGTCGCTTGGAAGTGAATTTACGCTTCTCTACGATAATAATAAGGATAATGTGGAGAATATTGCCCTGTTTTCGGAGGATGGGGCGCTTCTGGAGGCAGTCCCGGCGGTGCGTCTGAAAAATGAGGTGGATGTGACGCAGGAAGAATGGTTCCGGAGCGCCTTAAACCGGACGGAAAACTTGCATTTTTCCCTGCCGCACGTACAGTATGTGTTTGACAATGCGGAAAATCAATACCGATGGGTCATTTCGCTGTCGCGGGCGGTCGAGCTGACACACGGAACCTCGACCTCGCAGGGCGTCCTTCTGGTTGATATCCGCTATTCGAGCCTGGAACAGCTCTTTGGCGGCATCACGACGGGGCGCGGCGGTTATTTCTATATGATCAGCGGAAATGGCGAGATTCTTTACCATCCGCAGATGCAGCTTCTGGATTCCGGCTGGGTACAGGAGAACAATGGACGGGCAGCCGGCTATTCGGACGGAAATCATGAGGAGATATTTGCCGGAAAAAAGCGGATGGCGACGGTCAAGACGATCGGCTACACGGGCTGGAAGGTGGTCGGGGTGACGCCGGAAAATGCCGTGTCGCTCAATACGATCAAAACCAGGCTTTTTATCGTATTTGTCATTGCCCTCATTTTGTGCATTCTGGCTCTGATTAACTCTTATATTTCATCGAGGATCACGAATCCGATCCGCGAGCTGGAAAAATCGGTCGGCGTCCTGGAGGCGGGCAATTTAAGCGCACCTGTGTACATCGGCGGTTCGTATGAGATCCGCCATCTGGGAAAATCGATCAGTGATATGGCGGGACAGATCCGCCTCCTGATGCAGGATATTGTGCGTGAGCATGAGGCAAAACGAAAGCAGGAGTTTGACACGCTGCAGTCGCAGATCAATCCGCATTTCCTCTATAATACGCTCGATATCATTGTCTGGATGATTGAAAATGAGCAGAAAACGGAGGCGGTCAAGGTGGTAACGGCGCTGGCGCGGTTCTTCCGTATCAGTTTAAGCCGCGGCAAGAGCTTAATTACTGTGAAGGATGAGCTGGAACACGTCCGGAACTACCTGATGATCCAGCAGATGCGGTTTAAAAATAAGTTTACCTACACGATCGAGTCAGATGATGAGGTTTTGGAACTTGCAAGTTTAAAACTGATGCTGCAGCCGCTGGTGGAGAATGCGATCTACCATGGCATGGAATATATGGACGGCGACGGCGAGATCTTCGTGCGCGCCTGGCAGGAGGAAAAAGAGCTGTATCTGGAGGTGCGGGACAATGGGCTTGGCATGACGGAGGAACAGGTCGAGAGCCTCTTTACCGATACGGCGCACGTGGCATCCAAGCGCGGATCCGGCATCGGGGTACGCAATGTCAACGAGCGGATCAAGCTGTATTTCGGCGCGGAATACGGTCTTTCGATCGAGTCGGAGCCGGATGAGGGAACCGCGGTGAAGATTCATCTTCCGGCAGTGCCTTACGAAAAAGTGCTGGAAGAGAAAAAGGTGTAAAAGTGGGGGCGACAGATCAATGCGATATGGAGTGAGAAAAAAAAAGGAGCTGGTGTTCTGGGGAATCCTGTGTGTGGGACTTATTTTGCTGTATCTCCTTTCCTCCACGGACTGGATCATCAAGGAAAAAGAGGTGGAGGTCTACCCGGTGTCCCTGATTATCAGCGATACTTCGGATGATGATTACGTCAACTTCCGCAAGGGCGTGGATCAGGCGGCGGTTGAGTATAATGTAGATGTCAGCTTTATTACCCTGTATGAAAAGGATAATCTGGCACAGCAGATGGAGCTGGTGCGCCGGGAAGCGGCAGACGGTGCCGGGGCAGTGATACTGGAGCCGGTTGATGAGCTGGAATGCCGCCAATATCTGGAAGAAAATACATATGGAACGCCCATTATCCTGCTGGGCGAATTATCACCGGATGAGGAGGTCAAGGGGGCGGTTCATATGGACTGGACGGCAGCCGGGAGAAAGCTTGGCGAGGCGATTACGGCGGAACAGAGCCCCGATCTTCCTGTCTGGATCTTTGCAGATAACCCATATATCGGCAAGGCGGGGGAGATGAAACAGGGGCTGACGGAGGTACTGGAAAAACAGGGCTTTTCCTATACCATTGTGCCGCGCGGCACCGATGATACTTACCGTTCCGTCATTGAAAAAACAGTTTATCCGGGCAGCGGCACGGCGGTGGTGGCGGCACTGGATTTCGCCAGCACAGCGGAGGCGGCGGAGATTGTCGGCGGAAGCAGCGTGTACGGAAAATACATTTCCGGGCTGTACGGCGTCGGGATGATGCCGTCCCTGCTGGATCAGCTTGACAAGGGGACAATCCGGGGGCTGGTGGTGACGAACCAGTTTGACGCGGGCTATTTTGCGGTCCAAAAAGCAGTGCAGGCGATTGAAAAAGAGCAGGAGAGAAGCCAGCTTTCACTGGAATCCTACTATATAGAGAAGGATGAGCTGCGGTCAAAGAAATATGAGAAGATGCTGTACCCGATTGATTAAAAATCTGGGAAGGGGGTATAGAGAAATGAAAAAAAGCGGAAAAAGCATTCAGATGGTGCTGGCGCTTCTGGCAGCGGGCACACTTCTTTTAAATGGATGCAGCGCGGCAAAACCGGCAGAAAAAAAGAGCATCCGTATCGGCGTGACGCTGTACCGGGGCGACGATGCCTTTATCAACAATATCCGTTCCAGTCTGGAGGAAAAGGCGAAGGAATATGAGCAGCAGACGGGCATCAAGGTTAATCTGGAAATCATGGATCCGAAGGGAAACCAAAATACGCAGAACAGTCAGGTAGATCGTTTCCTTTCTCTGGAATACGATGCGATCTGCGTTAATATGGTGGATCGCTCGGCGGCATCGTATGTCATCAACAAGGCGATGGATGCCGGGACGCCGGTCGTATTTTTCAACCGCGAACCGGTCGAGGAGGACATGAAACGATGGGAGCACCTCTATTATGTAGGGGAGGACGCGCGGGAATCGGCGGTTCTGCAGGGAGAACTTCTGGTGGATGCGTATCAGGAAAATCCAGGCAGTCTTGATTTAAATGAGGATGGAACCGTGGGATATGTGATGTTGGAGGGCGAGCGCAGCCATCAGGATTCGCTGATCCGCACAGAGTGGTCGGTACAGACGATGCGCGACGGAGATATTCCGCTGGAAAAACTGACCGGTGGTTCGGCAAACTGGGATAGGAGCCAGGCGGCGGCGCTGATGGAACAGTGGATCCGCCAGTTCGGGGATGCGATCGAGGTGGTGATCTGCAACAACGATGAGATGGCGCTCGGAGCTGCCGAGGCGCTTGAACGCGCTGGTGACACAAGGGGCGTGAAGGTGGTCGGCATCGACGGGACTCCGCAGGGAATCGAGGGGCTTAAGAGCGGAAAACTGTATGGAACAGTCCAGTGCGACAGCGACGAGTATGCAGAAGTGATTTTTGAGATAGCTGCTGCCGAGGCACTTGGTCAAAATGTACAGGAAAAGGTTGAATTAGAGGACGGAACCTATTATCAATGCAGTCAGAAAGCGTTGACTGTTGCTGATTTACCATAAAATCCCACAGTTTTACACCGGAAAAATAAGAATATGTGAATAAAATCACAAAGAATCTAAAAAAAATTTATATAAGAACCAAGAAAATCATATGGAAAAGTGTACAAACGATCCGTATAATAAAGGTGTCGATAAGAAAAAATGACGAATCGGCGAAACTGTATAATATGTGTATGCGGAAAATTTAACTGTTCGGTGGATCCGGACAGCACAAACGGATACGCAGGTTTAAGGGAGGACAAATATTATGAAACTGAAAAAAGTAGCAGCACTTGGTCTGGCAACTGCAATGGCATTTTCTGTAACCGCTTGCTCCAGCAGCAAACCGGCAGAGACAACTGCAGCAGCAGAGGAAGCAGAGACAACCGCAGCAGCAGACGGCGAGGCTGTTAAAGAAGCTGTTGAGGGCAAAGACCCGGCAGAAGTTAAAGTTGGTATTTCCATTTATCAGTTCGCTGATAACTTCATGACACTTTATAGAAACGAGCTTCAGAACTACTTAGTAAACGAGCTTGGCTTAAAGGCAGAGAACATCTCCATCATGGATGGTAAGAATGACCAGTCCGAGCAGATGAACCAGATCCGTAACTTCGTTACACAGGGATTTGACGTTATGATCGTAAACCTGGTACAGGCTTCTTCCGAGCCGGATGTTACCAACATCTGCAACGAAGCAGGTATCCCGGTTGTTTACATCAACCGTGAGCCGGATGCTGAGAGAGAAGAGGCTTGGGTAACGGATGGTATCAAAGCTACTTATGTAGGTGCTGATGCTAGACAGTCCGGTACATACCAGGGCGAAGAGATCGCTGAGCTTGAGAACAAGGGCGATGCAGACGGCGACGGCGTTGTTCGTTACATCATGGTTCAGGGTGATCCGGAGAACGTAGATGCTCAGTACAGAACCGAGAAATCCATCGAGAGACTGTCTCAGGATATCGAAGTAGAAGAGCTGACCAAACAGCGTGGTGACTGGGATCAGACCAAAGGTCAGGAGATCACAGCAAACGCTCTGTCCCAGTATGGTGACAAGATCGATGTTGTATTCTGCAACAACGATGCAATGGCACTTGGCGCTCTGCAGGCAATCGAAGCAGCTGGCAGAACTGTAAACAAAGACATCTACTTAGTAGGCGTTGATGCTCTGGTAGAGGTTGTTGAGAACGTTATGAACGACAAGATGACCGGTACCGTATTCAACGATTACTTCGGACAGGCTCACAAAGCAGCAGATGTAGCTCTTGATTTCGTAAACGGCAAAGATGTTGACAACGTATACATGGTAGACTATGTAAAAGTTACACCAGAGAATGCTTCCGAGATTCTGGAACTCATTAAATAATTCTTGTAACAATCTACTGTTTCCGCGAGGGGATAGATAAAAATGTGTCGGGTGTGTCCAGTTGGCACACCCGATTTTATGAAAGGAGAGAATGGGATGGCAGAGTACAGATTGGAGATGCGCGGGGTATCGAAAAGTTTCCCTGGCGTTAAGGCTCTGGACAAGATAAATCTCAAAGTTCGTCCCGGTACCGTCCATGCACTGATGGGAGAGAACGGCGCCGGTAAATCCACCCTGATGAAATGTCTGTTCGGCATTTATCATATGGATGAAGGAGAGGTCTATCTGGACGGGGAAAAAGTAGAGATCCACAATCCGGATGAAGCCCTTCACAAAGGACTGGCAATGGTACATCAGGAGCTGCAGCCGATACCTGAGAGAACGGTAGCAGAGAATATGTACACCGGCCGTTACCCGACGAAGAAATTTGGACCGATTCAGGTGATCGACCATAAGAAGATGTTTGAAGAGACAGCAAAATGGCTGGACGATGTTAAGATGCCTTATGACCCGAAGGCAAAACTGGGAACCATGTCCATCGCCCAGATGCAGTCTGTAGAGATTGCCAAGGCTGTATCCTTAAATGCCAGAGTTGTAATTCTGGACGAGCCGACTTCCTCCTTAACGGATAATGAGGTAGAGGCACTTTTCCGCATTGTCCGTGACCTGAAATCAAGAGGTGTATCCCTCATCTATATTTCCCATAAGATGGCGGAGATTCGTGAGATTTGTGATGATATTACCATCATGCGAGACGGTACCTATGTCGGTTCCTGGCATATGGACGAGATTTCGGATGATGAGATCGTCAAACAGATGGTTGGTCGTGAGCTGACCAACATTTATCCTCCAAAGAATGATACGAAGGCAGGAGAGGTGCTTTTGGATGTCAGAGGATATTCCAGTATCCATGACCGTTCGTTCCAAGATTGCTCCTTTACCCTGAGACGAGGCGAGATCCTCGGTTTCGGCGGTCTGGTAGGCGCACAGAGAACGGAGCTGATGGAAGGTATCTTCGGTATGCGCCATATCAAATCCGGAGAAGTTTACATCAAAGGAAAGAAAATGAACATTAAGCGTCCGCAGGATGCGATCCGCGGCGGTATCGGCATGATTACCGAGGACCGGCGTGGTACGGGTATCTTGGGATGTCTGTCCATTGCAGATAATGTATCAATTTCCTCCCTGGATCAGTATTTACATTATGGTATCAAACTGAATAAGAAGAAGATTGAGCAGCTTGTCAAGGATAATGTGGCGAAGCTTTCAATCAAGACACCGAGCAGTAAGACACTGATTCAGTCACTTTCAGGCGGTAACCAGCAGAAGGTTCTGATTTCCCGCTGGCTGGCCAACAACCCGGATATCCTCATCATGGATGAGCCGACCCGTGGTATCGACGTTGGTGCCAAGTACGAGATCTACCAGATCATGATTGACCTGGCAAAACAGGGCAAAGGTATCATCATGATTTCATCTGAGATGCCGGAGCTGATTGGTATGTCGAACCGTATCCTTGTTATGTGTAATGGTCACATTACCGGCGAGGTACAGGGTGAGGAAGCAACTCAGGAGCGTATCATGAGCTACGCGACTAAGTTCTAAAGGAGGAAGAGAGAATGGATAAGAAACAACTGAATGTAAAAGATATATTGATCAATAACGGTATCGTTATTCTGATCCTGTTGATGGTTCTCTTTGTTGGTGTAACAAAACAGAACTTCTTCAGCCGTAGCAACTTTAGCAACATTTCCATCAACGTAGCATGCCGTTTCATCATCGCAGTCGGCGTATCCGGCTGTCTGATTACGAAAGGTACCGACCTTTCTGCAGGTCGTCTGGTTGGACTTTCTGCCTGCCTGGCAGGTACTCTGCTCCAGAAGAGTGATTACAGCGGACATTTTGAGCTGACCAAGGGATTTGGTGAGCAGAACGTATGGCTGATTCTCCTTATCTGTGTCGCCATCAGCTGTGTATTTGGTCTTATTAATGGTATCGTAGTTGCTTACCTGAACGTACCGGCCTTCATCGGCACCTTGGGTATGCAGATGATCGTTTACGGTATCAACCTGGTTTATACCAAATCTGTACCGTTAGGCGGTTATCGTCAGGATTACACCATTATCGCAAATGGTAACTTCTTTGGTATTCCGTACCTGTTCATCATTGCATTTGTCATCGGCGCGATCATGTGGTTCGTATTTAACTACACCCGCCATGGTAAATATATGTATGCAATCGGCGGCAACGAGGCAGCAGCAGAGGTTGCTGGTGTAAATGTTAAGAAAACCAAGATCATCATCTATGTAACAGCTACTGCACTGTATGCCATCGCTGGTTTCCTTCTGGGAGCTAAGTCCGGTGGTGCCGGTGTAAATACCGGTAACGGTTACGAGCTGGAGGCTATTGCAGCTTGTACCATCGGTGGTGTATCTGTAAACGGTGGTATCGGACGTATCTCCGGTGTTATCATCGGTGTACTCGTATTCGAGTTCTTAAAGACCTGTCTGCAGTTCCTTGGCATCGACCCGAACTACCAGTATATTGCACAGGGTATCGTTATCGTTGTTGCGATTGCACTGGATATCCGTAAGTACATTGCGAAGAAGTAATCTGGCTGTGTGAATTGCAGCGCGGAAATGTGTCTGGAAGGTGCATAGGTAAAGATTTTAAAATGGATTTGAAAATCCCCTGCCATGGATGTGTGGCGGGGGATTTTTTGTAATGTTCATTTTTAGGGGGCTTGTAGAGATAAACGATCAGCGTTTTCTTTGGACAGGAAAACGATTTTTGGATTGCTTGAACCTATTTTTATGGATATAATAGGAGAAGAGGCTGTTCGGGATGAACAGCGGAGAAAACAAGCCATATTCTGAAAGGAAAAAGAATGAGCGAAAACGAAATGCTGAACAAGAAAGAAACGCTGGAAGAGGCATTGGGCGAAGAGATTGAGGCGGTGAAGGGAACGGTGGAAGAAGCCGCAGAAAATGCTGCCGATAAAACCCTTGAGGATCTCGAAGCTGAAAACGAAAAACTCCGCCAGGAATTGGAACTTATGAAGGAAAAGACTGTCAAAGAACGCATCTACGATCATGTGCATGTGTCCGTGCGGACGATGGATATTTTTATTGGCGTGATGGTGGTGCTGTTTGTGGTGGTTGTGGTGCTGGGAATTTTGAATAAATAGTGAGGGGGAATCATGTACCATGGAAATTGAACGCAAATATTTAATTACTCACATTCCATTTGATATAGCCGGATACCCCTTCCACCAGATCGAGCAGGCATATCTAAGCACTGCTCCGGTCGTGCGTGTCCGTCAGGAGGATGACACCTATTATTTGACCTACAAATCCAAAGGACTGATGGCGCGGGAGGAATACAATCTGCCGCTGACGAAGGAATCCTATGAGCATCTCCGCTCGAAGGCTGACGGCAGGATTCTGACGAAAAAGCGTTATCTGATTCCGATGGAAGGAACGGAGTACACGATTGAGCTGGACATTTTTTTAGGTGAATATGAGGGATTGAAGCTGGCGGAGGTTGAATTTCCAAGTGAGGAAGCCGCACTTGCCTTTGTGCCGCCGGAATGGTTCGGGCGCGAGGTGACGTTTACGGGCGAGTACCAGAACAGCCGTCTGGTGCTGGCGGAAAACCTGGTATTAAAAACGAAAGAATAAAAACGAAAGAACAATACAAAGGTATATTATTAATGATAAAACAAGTAATGAATTGGATCAAAACACACCGCTACTGTCTGGCAGGACTCTATATGCTGGTGTTTCTGTCAGGATTTTTTCTGCTGGAGCTGCATGAACCATCGGATGTTCATATTATACACTGTGCGGTCGATGACCTGATACCGTTTAATGAATGGTTTGTACTGCCGTATTTTCTGTGGTACGCGTGGGTGCCGGTGTTTATGATTTATTTTATGATCAAGGATCGGGAGGCATATCTGAGACTTTGCTTTGTGATGTTTGCAGGAGCAACCTTTTGCTTATTTGTCTACCTGCTGGCACCAAACGGTTTAAATCTGCGGCAGGAGATCACATCACAGAATTTCTGCGCGCAGATTGTGCGGTTTCTGCGGAGTGTGGATCCGCCGAACAATGTCTGCCCGTCGATCCATGTATCGAGCACTGTGGCGGTGTATCTGACGATCTGCCACGCGGCAAGTGTGCGGAACAAGAAACCGATCCGTACACTTTCGTGGATTGTCACGATTCTGATTTGTCTTTCAACCATGTTCATCAAACAGCATTCGCTGGTCGATGTGCTCTGTGGCTGGATTTTGAGCCTGATTCTTGACGAGATAGTGAATGTGTGGGTGCTAGTAAAGGCATTTTCAAAAGGAAAAAATGATTGCTTTGTGGAAAACAAATAAGTAATTTAATATAAAAAGTGTTATAAAAACAAAGAACAGGAGGAAATAATCATGGCTGTAGTATACGCATTTTTAGCAGATGGACTGGAAGAAGTGGAATGTCTGGCGACGGCGGACGTGCTGATCCGCGCGGGTGTGAAGGTAAAATTGGTTTCGATTACGGGTAAAAAAGAGGTGAAGGGCGCACATGGATTTGGCATTCATGCAGACACCCTGCTGCATGAGATTGATCCGATGAAAGCGGATCTTCTGTTTCTTCCGGGCGGTATGCCGGGAACGAAAAATCTGATGGCGTGCAAACCGCTCTGCGATGCACTGGTGCAGGCAGATGCTGCTGGAAAGCGCCTGGCAGCGATCTGTGCGGCTCCGAGCATTCTGGGGCAGCTGGGGCTTTTGAAGGACAAGAAGGCAACCTGCTATCCGGGCTTTGAGGATGCCCTGACCGGTGCGAAGCTGACGGGTGCGGGCGTTGTGACGGACGGCAATATCACAACGGCGCGTGGACTTGGATATGCGCTGGATCTGGGAATTGAGCTGGCATCGCTCTTAGTCGATCGCCCGGTAGCATTACAGGTCAAAGATTCAATTCAGTATGACCAGGTGTAGTTTCAACTAAAAAACACACAGAAAATACATCAAAAATGGCATAAAACCCACCTAAAACCACTCATAAACCCGCAAAAAGTGAACGCAAAATTATATTTTCCGCTAGTATTTAGCACGCAAATATGCTATAATGCTATCTTGAAGTGTAACGCCCGGTAGAATGGCGGTTCACATATAGAAGCAAGGAGGACCCCTTAAAATGAGTTTACAGGTAGAAAAATTAGAGAAGAACATGGCAAAGCTGACCATCGAAGTTCCGGCTGAAGAGTTTGATGCAGCAATCAAAAATGCGTACAACAAGAACAAAAACAAATTCAGCATCCCGGGATTCCGTAAAGGTAAAGCACCGTTAGCTATGCTGGAGAAGATGTATGGCGCTGGCATTTTCTATGAGGATGCAGCAAACGAAGTGATCGACGCATCTTATCCGAAGGCAGCAGAGGAGAGCAAGGAAGAGATCGTTTCCACTCCGGAGATCAAAGTGACTCAGATCGAAAAAGGTAAGGCATTCATCTACGAGGCAACCGTAGCTCTGAAACCGGAAGTAACTCTGGGCGAGTACAAAGGCGTAGAAGTTAAGAAGGCAGAAGCTGTTGTGACAGACGAGGATGTAGAGAACGAGCTGACTGCAGCACGTAAGAAAAACGGCAGACTGATCGACGTAGAAGACGGCACAATCGAGGACGGCGACAACACGATCATCGACTTCACCGGCTACATTGATGACAAGACATTTGACGGCGGCGCTGGTACAGATTATCCGCTGGTAATCGGTTCCCATTCCTTCATCGAGGGCTTTGAGGATCAGTTAATCGGCAAGAAAAAAGGCGAGACCTGTGACGTAAACGTTACTTTCCCGGCTGAGTACCATGCAGATGAGCTGGCTGGCAAACCGGCTAAGTTCGTTGTAACCATCAAAGAAGTTAAGAGAAACGAGCTTCCGGAGCTGAACGATGAGTTCGCAAGCGAAGTATCTGATTTCGATACTCTGGATGAGTACAAAGCAGACATCCGCAAGAAACTGCAGGAGAAGAAAGAGCAGGACGCTAAAGTAGAGAACGAGAACAACGTAATCGAAAAAGTAGTTGAGAACGCTCAGATGGAACTGCCGCAGCCGATGGTTGACACTCAGGCAAGAGAGATGGTAGAGAACTACGCTCGCCGTCTGCAGAGCCAGGGCTTAAACATCAACGATTACATGAAATATACCGGCATGACACCGGAGAAGCTGATGGAGCAGATGCGTCCGGAAGCAGAGAAGAGAATCAAGACCAGACTGGTTCTTGAGAAAGTAGTTGAAGTTGAGAACGTAGAAGTTTCCGATGAGAAGCTTGACGAGCAGATCAACGAGATCGCAGCATCCTACAAACTGGAAGGCGCTAAGCTGAAAGAAATGATGGGTGAGCGCGAGAAAGAGCAGATCCGTGAGGACCTGAAAGTTCAGGCAGCGATCGATTTACTGGTAGAGCAGGCAAAGCTTGCTTAATTAAACCGATAAAAGCGAATACTGAAATACGGCAGAATTCTATGATGTCCTAAGGCATCATAGAATTTTTGCCATAAACATTCATTCTCAATTATAGGAGGAAGAATCATGAGTTTAGTACCTTATGTCCTTGAATCCACCAGCCGCGGCGAGCGGACGTATGACATCTACTCCCGTCTGCTTAAAGATCGTATCATTTTCCTGGGAGAGGAAGTAAATGATGTGACAGCCAGCCTGGTTGTAGCACAGCTTCTGTTCCTGGAGGCAGAGGATCCGAATAAGGATATCAGCTTATATATCAACAGCCCGGGCGGTTCTGTTACCGCAGGTATGGCGATCTATGACACGATGAATTATATCAAATGTGATGTATCTACCATCTGTCTGGGTATGGCAGCCAGCATGGGCGCATTCCTGCTTTCCGGCGGTACCAAAGGAAAGAGATATGCACTTCCGAACGCAGAAGTGATGATTCACCAGCCATCCGGCGGCGCGAGAGGACAGGCAACCGAGATCCAGATCGTAGCGGAGAATATTCTTCGTACCAAGAAGAAATTAAACGAGATTCTGGCAGCCAATACAGGCCAGCCGTATGACGTGATCGTGCGTGATACAGAGCGTGATAATTACATGACAGCAGAGCAGGCGAAAGAGTATGGTCTGATTGATTGTGTCATTACCAACCACTAATTAGATTTCTGGATGGAATAATAGAAAGGAACAAGGTGGAAGTATGCCAGGCAGAACAGACGACAAAATACGCTGCTCATTTTGCGGCAAGACACAGGATCAGGTTAGAAAACTGATCGCTGGCACAGATAATGTATATATCTGCGATGACTGTATCGAACTCTGCTCGGAGATTCTGGAAGAGGAATTTGCCGATCAGGAAAAAGGACCGGATTTCAGCGGAATCAACCTGCTGAAGCCGAAGGAAATCAAAGAATTTCTCGATGAGTATGTCATCGGACAGGACGACGCCAAGAAGGTGCTCTCCGTAGCGGTTTATAACCATTACAAGAGAGTTATGTCCAAGTCCACGCAGGATGTAGAGCTTCAGAAGAGCAACATCCTGATGCTCGGACCGACCGGTTCCGGTAAGACATACCTGGCGCAGACGCTGGCGAAGATCTTAAATGTACCGTTTGCCATCGCGGATGCGACCACTCTGACCGAGGCTGGATATGTCGGCGAGGATGTAGAGAACATTCTCTTGAAGATCATCCAGGCGGCTGATTACGACGTCAGCAAGGCAGAGTACGGCATCATTTATATTGATGAGATTGATAAAATTACGAAGAAGTCTGAAAATGTATCTATCACCCGCGATGTATCGGGCGAGGGTGTACAGCAGGCGCTTTTAAAGATTCTGGAAGGAACCATTGCCAGTGTTCCTCCGCAGGGCGGCAGAAAGCATCCGCAGCAGGAACTGATTCAGATCGATACGACCAACATCCTGTTCATCTGCGGCGGTGCATTTGACGGTCTGGAGAAGATCATCGACAGCCGTTTAGGTGCCGGTTCCATCGGATTTAACTCCGATATTGTGGATCGTAAGCATCAGGATATCGATGAGCTTCTGAAACAGGTAATGCCGCAGGATCTGACGAAGTTTGGTCTGATTCCGGAGTTTATCGGTCGTGTGCCAATCACGGTATCGCTCCAGACGCTCAATGAGGAGGCGCTGGTTCGCATTTTAAGAGAGCCGAAGAATGCACTGATCAAGCAGTATCAGGCGCTTCTCGATCTGGACGGCGTAAAGCTGGAGTTCACGGATGATGCGCTGATGGCGATCGCCCACATGGCAGTCGAGAGAAAGACGGGAGCCAGAGGACTTCGTTCTATCATGGAGTCCCTGATGATGGATACCATGTATGAGATTCCGTCCGATTCCACGATCGGCATCTGCACGATTACCAAAGACGTAGTCGAGGGAAAGAGTGCGCCGGAGCTGGTATATCGCGACAATACGGTGCCCCGCAAGTCTTTTACAGGACGTTCTAAGAAAGACAGAACCGGCGAGATTGCGTAAATGTAAAGGAAAATAAATGCAGCAGCTTGAGAATGGCGGCTGTTAAGGGGGTCTGTGAGATGGCGAACTGCCATAGGCAGACCCCTGTTTTTCTTTTCACAGGAAATAACGATACATTTGATTAAGAAAGATAAAGGTGTTATGGAAGATAAGAAACTGACAATGCCGATGATCGCGCTGCGCGGACTGACCGTGCTGCCGCAGATGACGGTAAATTTCGATATCATCCGGGATAAATCCATCGCGGCGGTGGAGCAGGCGATGGTGGGCGATCAGCGAGTATTTCTGGCGACGCAGAAGCAGCCGGATGAGGTGATCCCGGATATTGATGGGATTTTTCAGGTAGGAACGATTGGCTACGTGAAACAGCTTGTCAAGATGCCGGGCGGCATGGTGCGCGTCACGGTGGAAGGGCAGGAGAGAGCCGAGCTTCTGGAGATGGAGAAGGGCGGGGCATGCTGCACTGCGATCGTGGAGATTCTGGATCCGGTCGAGGACGATCTGGACACGATTCAGAAAGAGGCGATGCTCCGGATTCTGAAAGAAAAGCTGGAAGAATACGGAAAATTAAATGTGGCAGCGGGACGTGAAGTATTAAGTCCGTTGATCGCACAGCCAGATCTGACCGAATTAATGAACCAGATATCAGCCCAGTTCCCGTGGAACTATGAAGCGCGCCAGTCGGTACTGGAATGCCGGACGCTGACGGAGATGTATGAGACAGAGCTGCAGCTTCTGCTGACGGAATTAGAGGTTTATCGCGTGAAACGCGAGTTTCAGACGAAGGTAAAGGCGGCGCTGGATAAAAATCAGCGTGATTATATTCTGCGGGAGCAGCTGCGTGTGATCCGGGAGGAGCTGGGAGAGGAAAATCCGGTTTCTGATGCGGATGAGATGAAGGAACAGTTGAAGAAGATCAAAGCCAGCGTGGAAGTAAAGGAGCGGATCCGCAAGGAGATCAACCGTTTCCAGAATATGCCGGCTGGCAGCCAGGATGCGAATGTGATCCGGACATATCTGGAAACGGTGCTGGAACTGCCGTGGAACAAAATGACGAAGGATAACGCGAGCCTGAAGCATGCGGAAGAGATTCTGGAAGCCGACCATTATGGTCTGGAAAAGGTCAAAGAGCGCATGCTGGAATACCTGGCAGTCCGCATCCTGACGAAGAAGGGCACCAGCCCGATCCTTTGCCTGGTGGGACCGCCTGGAACCGGTAAAACTTCGATCGCCCGCTCGATTGCGAAGGCGATGGGACGCAAATATGTCCGCATTAGCCTGGGCGGCGTGCGCGACGAGGCGGAGATCCGCGGTCACAGAAAGACCTACGTCGGCGCGATGCCGGGACGCATCGTGGAAGGGCTCAAGCAGGCAGGGGTTGCCAATCCGCTGATGCTGCTGGATGAGATCGACAAAGTCAGCAGCGATTATAAGGGAGATACATCCTCGGCGCTCTTAGAGGTGCTGGACAGCGAGCAGAATGTGAAATTCCGCGACCATTATGTGGAGATCCCGATTGACCTGTCGGAGGTATTATTTATCGCGACGGCGAATACAACGCAGACGATCCCTGGACCGTTGCTGGACCGTATGGAGCTGATTGAAGTCAATAGTTACACGGAAAATGAAAAATATCACATTGCAAAAGACTATCTGATTCCGAAACAGCTGGAGAAGAATGGCCTTTCGAAGGAACAGTTAAATATCACGGGTTCGGCGCTGGAGAAAATGATTCACAGCTACACCAGGGAATCTGGAGTCAGGAATCTGGAGCGCCGGGTTGGCGATATCTGCCGCAAGGCAGCCAGAGAGGTGCTGGAGAAGAAGAAACCGTCGATCCGCGTGACAGAGCGGAATCTGGATCATTATCTGGGACGCGAGAAAGTCTTCTTCGATGCAGCCGGAAATGAGGCACAGGTTGGTATCGTGCGCGGTCTGGCGTGGACGAGCGTCGGCGGCGATACACTGCAGATCGAGGTCAATGTCATGCCGGGCAAAGGCGTGCTGCAGATGACGGGTCAGATGGGCGATGTCATGAAGGAGTCGGCGCAGATTGCACTGACCTATGTGCGTTCGGTTGCATCTGATTACGGCGTGAAGGAGAACTATTTTGAGAAACACGATATTCACCTGCATATTCCGGAGGGCGCGGTGCCGAAGGATGGTCCGTCGGCCGGAATCACGATGGCAACGGCGATGCTGTCGGCGGTGACAGGACGGAAGGTACTGCCGCGTGTGGCGATGACCGGCGAGGTAACGCTGCGCGGTCATGTGCTGATGATCGGCGGTCTGAAAGAAAAACTGCTCGCAGCCCGCATGGCGCAGGTGGAAAAGGTACTGGTACCGGCGAAAAATCAGCCGGATGTCGAGGAACTTTCGAAAGAAATCACGAAAGGAATGGAGATCGTATACATCAAGGAGATGAACGAAGTCATCCGAGAGGCATTTGTACCGGAGAAATAGCGGTTTAGTAGGAGAAAAAATATGATTATAAAAGATGTAAATCTGGAAACCGTCTGCGGTATCACCAGTAAGCTGCCGGCAAATACACAGCCGGAATTCGCGTTTGCAGGCAAATCAAACGTCGGCAAATCGTCCCTGATCAATGCGCTGATGAACCGCCGATCCTATGCGAGAACATCCTCGCAGCCGGGCAAGACCCAGACGATCAATTTTTACCATATCAACGACGCGTTTTACTACGTCGATCTGCCGGGGTACGGCTACGCGCGCGCGAGCGTCGAGGTCAAGGCAAAGTGGGGCAAGATGATTGAGAATTATCTGCACAAATCGCAGATGCTTCGCTGCGTCTTCCTGCTGATTGATATCCGTCATGAGCCGTCTTCAAACGACAAACTCATGTACGACTGGATCGTTTCCCAGGGCTTCCAGCCGATCCTGATTGCGACCAAGGCTGACAAGATCAAGCGCAGTCAGCTCCAGAAACAGTTAAAGATTCTCAGAACAGGTCTGGGAGTCGGCACCGAAGTGATGATGATTCCGTTCTCCGCCGAGACAAAACAGGGCAGAGAAGAGATCTGGAACTATCTGGAGACGGAGATCTGGAAAGTGGAACATCCGGGGGAAGAGATGCCGGTGGAGAGTGCGGACGGCGAGAAATAGAATAGAGTTTTAGAAAAATTCGAAAAATAAACATATAAACTGCGGTATCTGACCGGATATCAGGCGGCGCCTATCCTTGCGGGCGATGTCAAATATCTGGGCTGGGTGGCGCAGTTTTTTACGTTAGGATTTTTTGAAAGAATAAAACATATATTTCTGGAAAACATAAGAATTGAGGAAAATAAATAGAAAGGAGCAGCCATGTTTGAAAATCGGACGGATCTGGCGTTAGAGGAGAGAGAAAGTTTTGAGGGGAATGGGGGCGAAATCGGCGGTGTGGCGCTGCGGGAATGGCGCTGTCATGGCAGTTCGATCCGAATGACGGAAGTCTCGATTTTGAACGAAAAAGGTGCGGAATCAATGGGAAAGCCGATGGGAACCTACCTGACGATGGAAGATCCGGGTCTGTCGGAGACAGAGGACGCATACTGTGAGGCGGCTGCCGGGGAGTTAGGACGGCAGCTGGCGTCCCTGATCCGGAAAAACTGTGCTTCAACCATGGCCGGACTTTCGATTCTGGTAGCGGGACTGGGAAACCGGCAGGTGACGCCGGATTCGCTGGGACCGCGCGTGGTGGATGGGCTTTCGATGAACCGCCATCTGCGGACGGAGCCAGGCAGAAGAAATGGCACATACCTCTATACGGCTGAGAAAGCGGGGCGGACGGTGCATCCGGTTCTTAGCGGTATCCATCCAGGGGTGATGGCACAGACAGGGATGGAGACGGCAGAAATTGTCCGCGGCGTCGTGCGGGAGAGCCGCCCGGATCTGGTGATCGCGGTCGACGCGCTGGCGGCGCGAAACGTCCACCGTCTGGCAAGCACCATTCAGCTGACGGATACAGGAATTCATCCGGGTTCCGGCGTCGGCAACCACCGCCGGGGAATGACGCGGGAAAATCTCGGCGTGCCGGTAATCGCGATCGGCGTTCCGACGGTTGTGGGCGCGGCGGCGATCGTTCACGGGACGGTCAATGCGTTAGTGCGGACACTAACCGCCTCAAAAGAGGGCAGCCGGTACGGTGAATACATCCGGGAATTGGATTCGGACAGCCAGTATGAGCTGATCCGGGAACTTCTGGAACCTGAATTTGGAGCGATGTTTGTGACCCCGCAGGATATGGACGAACGTATCTGCAAGCTGAGCGCAGCAATCGCCGAGGGGATCCGGCGGGCAGTGGAACGGCTGGAGGAAGAAAGATAACACTGAAAAAATGCCAGATTGAAAAACAGAACTAAACAGGAAACTACACTTTGCTAACCGCATAGGATAGAACAGGAAAGAAGGGAGATGAATGCGGTGCGGTGGTGGCAGAGGGCAGCCGGGCTCCTGATGGTTCTGTTTTTGCTGACAATCGGCTGGAAGATGCGTGCATTCATCTGGACAGCTGTGCAGAATGCGGTGGTAAGGTCCTGGTATCCGGTCTGGGGGACTAATTTGCGGGATATACCAGATTCGGAGGAGGGGAAAAGGCATAGACTTGCCGGGTGGAAGAAACAGACGCAGGGAGAAGCCGATCCGTCCTATTATAAATATCTGGAAGAACAGGAAGTCCGGCAGGAGTATACGGATTTCCTGGCACAGTTTTCCGGGAGTAGGCTGGTGGATGGAACTTTACTTGGAAAATGGAACGGGCTTGTTCATGGAAGTGGGAGACAGGGCGGCGGAGAGACAGACGAAGAGAGGCTGTATAGTGCTGGAAAGAATGGAGAAAAGACAGAGAGGGCAAATCCTGCCGCACTGGTGGACAGCCCGCGTTTGCGGAAAAAGCTGGAAGATTATGATTATCTGATCCAGCATTTTTTTACAATCCACCCGACGGCGTCGATTGACCGGAGCCTGATGAACGCAGAGACATTTTTGTCGATGGATCTGACAATCAGGAAGGACGAGGCGGACGGACCACAGATCTTGATTTATCATACCCATTCGCAGGAAAATTATAGAGATTATGCGGGAAGCGACGGAAAGGGCGCGGTGGTGTCTCTGGGGGAAGAGCTGGCAAAACGGCTGCGGGCGAAAGGGTATCAGGTCTGGCACGATACAACTGCCTATGATATGAAGTCGGGGCATCTCGACCGGAGCCGTGCCTATACATATGCCTGCGAGGGTGTCACGAACCTTTTGCAGAAGTATCCGTCGATTCAGGTGATTTTAGATGTGCACCGGGACGGTGTCAGCGAGCAGACGCATCTAGTCACGCAGATAGAAGGGAAACCAACGGCACAGATCATGTTTTTCAACGGTACCAGCGAGACGCCGGACGGACCGATCGAGTATCTGGCAAATCCCTGCCGGAAGGAAAATCTGGCGTTCAGTTTTCAGATGAAGTGGAATGCCGATCAGATATATCCTGGGTTTACGCGGACGATTTATTTAAAGGGGCTTCGTTACAATCTACATCTACGCCCGCGCTCGGCGTTGATCGAGGTCGGGGCACAGACGAATACATATGAAGAGGCGGTCAATGCGATGGATCCGCTGGCGCAGCTTCTGGATCAGGTGCTGATGGGCTAATGTCAAGGCTTTTTCTATTTCAGGACTTGCGGCGTACCTGAAAAAATGGTATATTCATTTAGATCAGGTGTTATTTATTATAAAAGATGATTTTAAATAAAAAATAAGATATCGCAGCAAACATTTTGCTGTCAAACAAAGTGATACAGAGAGAGGAATGAACGGATGGCAATTATAGATCAGAGCAAAATCAGAAATTTCTGCATCATTGCACATATCGATCACGGCAAATCAACGCTGGCAGATCGTATTATTGAGATGACGGGACTTTTAACGAGCCGTGAGATGCAGGCGCAGGTGCTTGATAACATGGATCTGGAGCGGGAGAGAGGTATTACCATCAAGTCGCAGGCAGTCCGCACGGTATATAAGGCGAAAGACGGTCAGGAGTACATTTTTAATCTAATCGACACGCCTGGACATGTGGACTTTAACTACGAGGTTTCCCGAAGCCTGGCGGCGTGCGACGGCGCGATTCTGGTTGTGGATGCGGCACAGGGAATCGAGGCGCAGACGCTGGCGAATGTATATCTGGCGCTGGATCATGATCTGGAGGTCATTCCGGTGTTAAATAAGATCGATCTGCCGAGTGCGGATCCGGAGCGCGTGGCAGCGGAGATCGAGGATGTGATCGGTCTGGAGGCGTCAGATGCACCGCGTATTTCTGCGAAGACCGGTTTAAATGTCGAGGCAGTTCTGGAGGAGATCGTGCAGAAGATCCCGGCACCGGCGGGCGATCCGGAGGCATCGCTGCAGGCGCTTATTTTCGACTCCCTGTATGATTCTTACAAGGGCGTTATCGTATTCTGCCGTGTGAAGAACGGTACGATCAAAAAAGGCACACGCATGAAAATGATGGCGACCGGAGCGGCTGCCGAGGTTGTGGAGGTTGGATATTTTGGCGCAGGTCAGTTTATTCCGTGCGAAGAGCTTTCAGCCGGTATGGTTGGCTATGTGACTGCCAGTATTAAAAATGTGCAGGATACCCGCGTGGGCGATACGATTACCGATCTGGACAACCCATGTGCAGAGCCGCTTCCGGGTTACAAGAAGGTAACGCCGATGGTATACTGCGGTCTTTATCCGGCGGATGGTGCGAAATATCCGGATCTGCGGGACGCGCTGGAAAAATTGCAGCTCAACGATGCAGCGCTCTATTTTGAACCAGAGACATCGGTAGCGCTGGGCTTTGGTTTCCGGTGTGGTTTCCTGGGGCTTCTCCATCTGGATATTATCCAGGAACGCCTGGAACGCGAGTACAATCTGGATCTTGTGACAACGGCGCCGGGCGTTGTATACCGGGTGCACAAGACGAACGGCGATATGATTGAGCTGACGAACCCGTCAAACCTGCCGGATCCGTCCGAGATTGCCTATATGGAAGAGCCGATCGTGTCGGCGGAGATCATGGTTACGACCGAGTTTGTCGGTGCGATCATGACGCTGTGCCAGGAGCGCCGCGGCGTTTACCTGGGAATGGAGTATATTGAGGCGAGCCGTGCGCTGCTGAAATATGAACTTCCGTTAAATGAGATTATTTATGATTTCTTCGATGCATTGAAATCGCGCTCCCGCGGTTACGCGTCGTTTGATTATGAGTTAAAGGGCTACGAGGAATCCAAGCTGGTAAAACTGGATATTCTCGTCAACCGCGAGGAAGTGGACGCGCTCTCTTTCATCGTATTCGAAGGTTCGGCATATGAGCGCGGCAGAAAAATGTGCGAGAAGCTCAAGGATGAGATTCCGCGTCATTTATTTGAGATTCCAATCCAGGCGGCGGTCGGTGGAAAGATCATTGCCCGCGAGACGGTCAAGGCAATGCGGAAGGACGTTCTGGCAAAATGCTACGGCGGCGATATTTCCCGAAAGAGAAAACTTCTGGAGAAGCAGAAGGAAGGAAAGAAACGTATGCGTCAGATCGGAAACGTAGAGATTCCGCAGAAGGCATTTATGAGCGTCCTGAAGCTGGACGAGGAATAATGGAATTATATATACACATCCCGTTCTGCGTCCGCAAATGCCGTTACTGTGATTTTCTTTCGTTTGCGTCCGATGCGTGCGTGCGGGAGAAATATGTGGATCAGCTGATCCGGGAGATTGAAAGCATTCCGGAAGAGGATGCAGGGCAGTGTCCTGAAAATGCGGCGCCGCGGCTAAACCTGACAGGGCGTACGGTGGAGACGATCTTTATCGGCGGCGGAACGCCGTCCCTGCTTCCACCATCGGCGGTTGAGCGGATTCTGGCAGCCGTCCGGCAGGTCTTTCGGGTAGAGCCGGATGCGGAGATCACGATGGAGGCGAATCCGGGGACATTGACGCCGGATTCGGCAGCCGGTTACCGGAATGCAGGGGTCAGCCGCCTGAGTCTGGGGCTGCAGTCGGCTTCGGAGGAGGAATTGCGGCTTTTAGGGCGGATTCATACGCGGGAGCAGTTTTTGCAGAGTTTTCGTGCTGCGCGGGACGCTGGATTTGACAATATCAATGTCGATCTGATGTCGGCGCTTCCGGGACAGTCGGAGGAGAGCTGGCAGGAGACTCTGCGGTTCGTCTGCGACCTTGAACCGGAACATATTTCCGCATACAGCCTGATTGTGGAAGAAGGCACGCCGTTATATGAAGAGTACGGGGAGATGTGCGCGGATCTGGAGAAATACGGCGATTACGCCTCTATGCCAAAGCGTTTACAGACGAAGTATGAAGGCTGCAAATGTCTGCCGGATGAGGAGACAGACCGGAATATGTACCACCACACGAAAACAACGCTGGCGAAGCTGGGCTATGAGCGGTATGAGATTTCCAATTATGCCAGACCGGGCTATGCCTGCCGCCACAACATCGGTTACTGGACCGGTGTGGAGTATCTGGGGCTTGGTCTGGGGGCATCCTCGCTGGTGGGCGGGAAACGCTTTCAGGTGACGGCGGATTTGAACCGTTATCTGGTGTTTACGAAAGAAGAGCTGGCAGCGGGCGCGCAGTATGAGGAAATACACGAACTGAGCCGTCAGGAGCGGATGGAAGAATTTATGTTTCTGGGGCTGCGGCTGACCGGCGGCGTCCGGACGGCAGAGTTTGAACGCCGGTTTGGCGTGGCGATGGAAGCGGTGTACGGCGAGGTGATCGAGCGGCTTTTGAAAGAAGGATTGTTGGAAGCATCGGTCCAGACAGATAGCCATATCCGCCTGACTGAATATGGCTTGGATGTCAGTACCTATGCACTGGCGGAGTTTTTGCAATAAGAATAGAAATGTATGCCCGGAGTGCTTTTTGATTTCTGTTTTGCGACGGCAGGAGGAATTTGGGCGTGCATGAAAATTTTGGAGGATGTAGCATGGATTGCACGATACTGCAGTTTATAATCGTCTGCCCGATGGTATTTCTGGCAGGCTTTGTGGATGCGATCGCAGGGGGAGGCGGATTGATTTCACTTCCGGCGTACCTGATCGCCGGGGTTCCGACCCATATGGCGCTCGGAACCAACAAAATGAGTTCCATGATGGGAACGGCAATCGCGACCGGGCGGTTTGCCAAAAACGGTTACATACAGTTTAAGAAGGTGGTCTGGTTTATCGTGGCGGCGCTGATCGGTTCTTCGATCGGTTCGAACCTGACTCTGTTAGTCAGCGATAAGATTTTACAGTATATGATGATCGTGATTCTTCCGATTGTTGCATTTTATGTTATGCGGAATAAGAAAATGGGCGATGATTCGCTGGCGGGCACCCTGCCGGAGCGGAAATCATTTCTGATTGCGCTGGCATCCGCGCTGATCATCGGTATTTATGATGGCTTTTACGGACCGGGAACCGGAACTTTCCTGCTGCTGGTGCTCACAGGAGCGGCGCGCTATACGATGAAAGAGGCGGCGGGTACGACAAAGGCGATCAATCTTTCGTCTAATGTGGCGGCGTTTGTCACATTTGTGATTCACGGCAAGATCATTTACACGCTGGGGCTGGCTGCGGCGATCTGCAGTATTTTAGGAAATTATATCGGTTCCGGCCTGGTAATGGGAAATGGACAGAAGATCGTGCGCCCGCTGATTCTAGTGGTGCTGGCGATCCTGTTTGTGAAGATTTTATCGGGAAATTAGAAAAGAAAATTAAAACGATTAGGCGGATTCATTCGTTTGACAGTTACTGTTCACGCATACGTGCCCAGTAACGGAATTTGCCGTGGCTTCGCATTTAAATACGGCAAATTCCTGCTGCCACCACGTTTTCTTACGGCACTTTCGGTTCCAAAAGTGCCTACCTGTGAACAGTAACGTTTGACACATTTACAGTGAAAATGATGCAAAAATAGCTGCGTGATGAAACGTGAATATTTGGCTGATAAGTCGTTTCAATAAAGAGAGGTAACGAACATGAAATGGAAGAAATTTACGCTGACGACCACCACAGAGGCGGTGGATCTCATCAGCTACACATTGGATGAGCTCGGCATCGAGGGTATTGAGATTGAGGACAATATCCCGCTGACCGAGAAAGAGACGAAGGGAATGTTCATCGACATTCTGCCGGAGCTTCCGCCGGATGAGGGCGTGGCGAAGGTAAGTTTTTATCTCGATGAGGATGATGATATCCCGGCGATGATGGCGAAAGTCAAAGAGGCGCTGGAAGAATTGAAGCCGTTTACCGATCTGGGCGCCTGCACGTTTGCAGAATCCGAGACGGAGGATAAGGACTGGATCAACAACTGGAAACAGTATTTCAAACCGTTTACGGTCGATCACATCCTCATCAAGCCGACCTGGGAGACAGTGCCGGAGGAGCATAAGGACAAGCTGCTGATTCAGATCGATCCGGGTACAGCGTTTGGTACGGGCATGCATGAGACAACGCAGCTTTGCATCCGCCAGCTCGAGAAATACGTGACACCGGATTCAGAGGTGCTTGATGTCGGAACCGGAAGCGGTATCTTAGGCATCACGGCGTTAAAACTGGGCGCAAAACACGTATTTGGAACGGATCTGGATGAAAATGCGATCACAGCCGTTGGCGAGAATCTGGAAGCAAACGGAATCGCACCGGAGCAGTTCAAGGTCGTACAGGGCAACATCATCGACGATAAAGCAGTGCAGGACGAGGTAAAATACGAGTATTACGACATTGCGGTTGCCAACATCCTGGCAGACGTTATCATCATGCTGCAGAAAGAGATCCCGGTTCATATTAAGAAAAATGGTATCTTCATCACATCGGGTATCATTGATATGAAGGAAGAGGCAGTCAAGGCGGCATTTGAGGCGAACGATGCCTTTGAGATTGTAGAGATTACTCATCAGGGCGAGTGGGTTTCTGTCACAGCGAGGAAGAAATAATCATGTACCATTTTTTTGTGGAACCGCACCAGATCGGGGCGGAAGAAATCCGGATTGAGGGCGCGGATGTCAACCATATCCGCAATGTTCTGCGGATGAAGCCGGGCGAGGAGATCCTGATCAGCAGCCGTGAGGGCGGCGACTATTTCTGCCGCGTGGAAGAACTGGAACCAGAGTATGTTTCGGCAAAGATTCTGGAAGAATGGGAAAACAAAGAGCTTCCGGCGCGGATTCACCTGTTCCAGGGGCTTCCGAAGGGCGATAAGATGGAACTGATCATCCAGAAGGCGGTGGAGCTGGGGGCATACCGGGTGGTTCCGGTCAGCATGAAGCGCTCGGTTGTCAAGCTGGATGCGAAAAAAGCGGACGCGAAGAGAAAACGCTGGAATGCGGTTTCTGAGAGCGCCGCGAAGCAGTCCAAGCGCAGCCTTATCCCGGAGGTGGCGCCGCTTATGACCTACAAAGAGGCGGTCAAAGAGGCAGCCGGGTACGATATGGTTCTTCTGCCATATGAGTCGGCGGACGGCATCCGGAAAACGAGGGAACTGCTGGCGTCGGTCAAGCCGGGGACGGATATCGCCGTTTTCATCGGTCCGGAGGGCGGTTTTGAGGACGAAGAAGTCGAGCTGGCCAGGGAAAACGGGGCGGAGATTGTAACGCTTGGAAAGAGAATTTTGCGGACGGAGACGGCAGGCTTGTGTATGCTGTCGGCACTGATGCTGCAGTTGGAAGTGTAATTGGAAAATTACAAAGGAGATAGAGATAAAAATGGAAGCCTATTTTGATAATTCAGCGACCACCAAGGTGCTGGACTGCGTAAAGGATGCGGTCGTTGATGCAATGTGCGTCAACTACGGAAACGCGGCGGCGAAGCACAGAAAAGGTGTGGAAGCAGAAAATTTGATTCGCGAGGCAAAGAAGGCGATCGCGGATACACTGAAAGTGCAGGAGAAGGAGATTCTCTTTACTTCCGGCGGAACAGAATCGAACAATACGGCGCTGATCGGCACGGCGCTGGCAAACCGCAGAGCCGGAAAACACCTTATCACGACCGGTGTGGAACATCCGTCGATCTACAATACGATGTCATTTCTGGAGGAGATGGGCTTTGAGGTGACCTATCTTCCGGTCGATCATCTGGGGCATATTTCTCTGGAGGATCTGGAAAAAGCTATCCGCGAGGACACGATCCTGGTGTCTGTGATGTACGTCAATAACGAGGTCGGAGCAGTAGAGCCGATCGAGGCGATCAGCCAGTGCATCAAGAAGAAAAATCCGAAGACATTGTTCCATGTCGATGCGATCCAGGCATATGGAAAATATAAGATCCGTCCGAAAAAACAGGGAATTGACCTGCTTTCCGTCAGCGGACACAAGATCCATGCGCCGAAGGGCGTCGGATTCCTCTATATCCGCGATGGTGTCAAGATCCGCCCGATTCTGTTTGGCGGCGGGCAGCAGAAGGGCATGCGTTCCGGTACGGAAAATGTGCCGGGGTGTGTCGGACTCGGCGTGGCAGCACGCGAGGCGTACAAAGATTTTGATGCACGCATCGAAAAGCTGTATACACTCCGGGAGCACCTGATTGCGGGGTTGAAACCGCTCGGCGGCGTCACCATCAACGGCAGTGAGGACCGCACCAACGCGCCGCAGATCGTCAGCGCCAGCTTTGAGGGCGTCCGCAGCGAGGTACTTCTCCATGCGCTGGAGGACAAAGGGGTTTATGTATCGTCCGGTTCCGCCTGCTCGTCCAATCATCCGGGCATCAGCGGTACTTTAAAGGGAATCGGCGTGAAAAAAGAACTTCTCGATTCGACGATCCGGTTCAGTCTGGGTGATCTGAATACCGAGGAAGAAGTAGACTATGCGATCGGCGTTCTGGGAGAACTGCTTCCGGTACTGCGCCGTTACCAGATGAAATAAAATGGCTGTTTAAAGAATGGCTGTTCAGTTTTTTGCGGGAAAGCAGAAGAATGACAGCCTGTTGTAGAAAGGGAATTCCATGTTTCATACATTTTTGATTAAATATGCGGAGATTGGCCTGAAAGGTAAAAACCGCTATGTATTCGAGGACGCGCTGGTGTCCCACATCCATCACTCGTTAAAGCGTCTTGATGGAAAATTTACCGTAACCAAGGAGGCAGGGCGTATCTATGCGACCGCAGCGGAAGAATTTGATTACGATGAGGTCATCGACGCACTGAAAAAGGTATTCGGTATTGCGGCGATCTGTCCGATGGTCCAGTTAGAGGACAACGGCTATGACGACCTGAAAGCGAAGATTGTTGAGTATGTGGACAAAGCATACCCAGATAAACACTTTACGTTCAAGGTAAACACCCGCCGTGCCAACAAACAGTATCCGCATACCTCCGAGGAAGTCAACCGCGATCTCGGTGAGGTCATCCTGGACGCATTCCCGGAGACGAAGGTAGACGTACACAATCCGGATGTTCTTTTAAATGTGGAACTGCGTGCAAAACGTATCAACGTATATTCTCTGGTGATTCCGGGACCGGGCGGTATGCCGGTCGGAACCAATGGACGCGCGATGCTGCTTTTATCCGGCGGTATCGACAGCCCGGTGGCAGGATACATGATCGCAAAACGCGGCGTTACCATCGAGGCAACCTATTTCCATGCGCCGCCATACACCAGCGACCGTGCAAAACAGAAAGTAGTCGATCTGGCAAAACAGGTAGCAAAATACGCAGGTCCGATTAAATTAAACGTAGTCAATTTCACAGATATCCAGCTCTACATCTACGAGCAGTGCCCGCATGAGGAGCTGACGATTATCATGCGCCGTTACATGATGAAGATCGCGGAAGAGCTGGCGAAGAAAGACGACTGTCTCGGACTCATCACCGGCGAGAGCATTGGTCAGGTAGCATCCCAGACGGTTCATTCCCTGGCGGTTACCAATGCAGTCTGCACACTTCCGGTCTTCCGCCCGCTGATCGGTTTCGACAAACAGGATATCGTCGATATTTCCCTGAAAATCGGTACCTACGAGACATCGATCGAGCCGTATGAAGATTGCTGCACCATCTTCGTAGCCAAACACCCGGTTACCAAGCCGGTCCTGCACCTGATTGAAAAATCCGAGCGCAATCTGGAAGAGAAGATAGATGCGCTGGTAAAAGAGGCGATTGATACGGTTGAGGTTATCCGGTGCTAGTCATATATAAAAAAGAATGTGCCTTGGCACATTCGGGCGTCTCGCGCGGTCGCTTGCGACATGTTTTTGCTTCGCGCGAGTGCGCATCCTCGCGGAGAGTTTTTTTCATAGGACGCAGTTCTCTATGAAAAAAAGAACCGCTGCAAAGCGAGTTGCTTAACAGCGGTTTTTTTCGTTTCAAACAGAACCATCTCGATCGTTCTAATGGTTGCTATACAATGTACGGAGCCAGTGTCGTTAAGATCTCATCGATCTGGTTCTCAGAATGGATGTTTAAATCGATCGGTTTGGACAGATCCAGACTGAAGATACCCATGATGGATTTAGCGTCAATCACATAACGTCCGGAAACAAGGTCAAAATCTACGTCGAACTTCGCTAAGTCGTTGACGAAGGATTTAACTTTATCGATCGAGTTTAAAGAAATACGAACTGTTTTCATGAAAAAAACCTCCTCTATCTACAATAATACTTTTATACTACAAAGTAATCTGACAAAAGTCAAGAGAGGATTCAATTTAAAGGAGATAAAAATGAGAAAAGCGGCATTCCACAATCTGGGCTGCAAGGTGAACTCATATGAGACGGAAGCCATGCAGCAGCTCTTAGAGGATGCAGGATATGAGATTGTGCCGTTCCAGGAAGGAGCGGATGTTTATATTATCAACACGTGTTCCGTGACGAATGTTGCCGACCGGAAATCGCGTCAGATGCTGCACCGGGCAAAGAAAATGAACCCGTCGGCGGCTGTTGTGGCGGTCGGCTGTTATGTGCAGGCAGCAGGCGCGGAGCTGAAAAAAGATGAGGCGGTCGATCTGATCGTCGGCAATAACCAGAAAAAAGATCTGGTACAGATCCTGGATGATTATTTTGCAGATCACGAAAACAGCGGTGAGATTCTGGATATCGGACATTCACAGGAATACGAAGAACTCCATATCCGCCGGATTGCTGACCATACGCGTGCCTTTATCAAGGTACAGGACGGCTGCAACCAGTTTTGCAGCTATTGTATTATACCATATACGAGAGGACGCGTCCGCAGCCGCCGCCCGGAGGACATCGAGCACGAGGTGCGCGGGATTGCGGAAGCCGGATACAAGGAAATTGTCTTGACAGGTATCCATTTAAGCTCCTATGGTGTCGATTTCAAGGATGAGCAGCAAGAAAATCTGCTGACTTTAATCAAACGTCTCGACCAGATTCCGGGCATTGAGCGCCTGCGCCTCGGTTCTCTTGAACCACGTATCGTAACACGCGAATTTGCCAAAGAGCTGGCGAGGCTGCGGACCATCTGCCCGCACTTCCATCTGTCACTCCAGAGTGGCTGTGACGCGACTTTAAAGCGCATGAACCGCCGCTACAACGCTGCCGAATATCAGGCGTGCTGTGAAATTCTACGGGAAGAATTTGACAATCCGGCGATCACGACCGATGTCATCGTAGGATTCCCGGGCGAGACCGAAGAAGAATTTGCCGAAACAGAACGCTTCTTAAAAGCGATCCATTTCTATGAAATGCATATATTCAAATACTCCCGCCGCGCAGGCACCCGCGCCGCCGATATGCCGGATCAGGTACCAGAAGGAACCAAATCCGTCCGCAGCGATATCCTGCTGGCACTGGAAAAACAGCAGTCCTTAGAATACCGCGGGCGCTTCCTCGGAACCGAAGAAGAAATCCTTCTCGAAGAACCAATCGAGATTGACGGAACCAAATACATGATGGGACACACCCGCCAGTATGTCAAAGGTGCCGTGCCATACGAAGAAGGATTGAAAAATAAGACGGTGAAGGGAATCTTCACGAAGGCACTGAATGAAGAGGTGCTTTTACTGGAAAAAGAATAAAAGACAGAAAACGAAAAAACCAATGATACCCCCAAGATGGGATTCATTGGTTTTTTACATACATATAAAATTAAAAAAATGACACAAATAGAATATATCGGCTTAACAAATTAATCGGTAAGCAATCAATGAACCCCAACGAGATCCTTAATAACTTCCCCAGCAATAATCAGTCCCACTACTGACGGTACAAAAGAGATACTCCCCGGAATCTGCCGTCTGGCGGTACAGCTGCGTGCGGTTCCCGGCGGGCAGACACAGTGGGAACTGCAGGAGATAGCCGTATCATCCACCGGCGTCAGTGGTTTTTCTTTCGAATAAACCACTTTCAGCTTCTTGATCCCGCGTTTTTTCAGCTCCCGCCGCATGACCTTCGCGAGAGGACAAACAGAGGTTTTATTAATATCGGTCACCTCAAAAGCGGTCGGATCCAGTTTGTTTCCGGCGCCCATCGAGCTGATGATCGGCGTGTGGGTTTCTTCCGCCTGTTCCACCAGAAGCAGCTTTCCCGTCACGGTGTCGATTGCGTCGATCACGTAGTCATACTGGGAAAAATCAAATTCCTTCGCGGTATCCGGCATGTAGAATGTCTTGTAGGTGTGGACAACCGCATGTGGGTTGATGGATTTGATGCGTTCCTCAGCGACATCAACCTTGTACTTTCCGATGGTGGAGGTGGTTGCGATGATCTGGCGGTTGATGTTGGTTAAGCAGACCTTGTCATCGTCGATGAGATCAAGCGTGCCGACACCGCTGCGCGCGAGTGCCTCCACCGCATAGCCGCCGACTCCGCCGATGCCGAAGATGGCAACGCGTGCTTTTGATAAACGCTCCATGGCATCCCTGCCGAGGAGAAGTTCCGTTCGTGAAAATGAATTTAACATATGATACTCCCTTATAATATATTCTGTCAGCAGTTTCTTTGTGTAATAGGAAATTACTTGGAATTCCCGATTACACAAAAAGGCACATTCTTTTTTATTTGCTGTATTACCCTTATATGAAATATTCGATCGTAGCTTCCTCCGTCAGCACCGTATTCCGGTTAAACAGAAGCACAGCCTCGCGTCCTGCCATTTCGCCCAGCGCGTAGAGCTCCATCGATTCCCGGTTAAAATAGGAAAATGGCACGGATCGGTTCCATGAAAATGGGTGGTCGGTCACAAGAAGCGCCTCTTTCTCGTCTGGTTTTGTAAATGGAACCGTCTGGTAATACGGATCAAAGAGCAGGATCTGTCCATCTTTGACACCGGTAAACAGCACATAATGCGCTACCTCATAGTAAAGGCGCACGACAACCGCGCCGCCCCGGTGCAGGGCGTCGAGAAGCAGGCTGTTGTCCCCGACATAGACATCCGAACCGCGCAGATAGCGGCTGGATATGGGAAGTTTTCCGATATCGCCGAGTCCCTGCAGCCAGTTGCTCAAAAACATCATCGCCGTGCAGGAGGTGCCGCTCTTTCCAGCCGAGCCCTCCGGACCGTAGCAGTCGAGGCAGTAGAGCATGATATTTCGAAGAATCTCCGGCGGAATTTCCTCGCGCTCAAACAAAAAGCTGATCGCGTTTAAGAGGGAGGTCGGACCGCAGTCGTATTCCGATAATTGGTAGTGAAGTGGATTTTTCATGGTTTAAATCCTTTCATCTGCGGCAATCATCTTGTGTGCCGCTGTTTTCTTGTTCCGTAAAATAAAATGTGCTATACTAAATAGCAACAGGTTCTGTTATGATAACGATGAAAGTGCCAAATCGTTACCGGAAAATCAGCAAAAAACGCTTTAACCACGCTGGAAAAGCGTTTTTTACCCATCAGTTCGGTATTTTATTGTAAAGGTGCAGTCTGCGTTTGTCAAGAAAGACGTGAAGAAATGTTCACATATACGGAACAGGCAGATACAGTTCACGGGTAGGCACTTTTGGAACCGAAAGTGCCGTAAGAAAACGTGGTGGCAG